>NZ_JAMXIO010000004.1:0-186773 GCF_059651515.1 Oerskovia sp. 140933 | reverse complement strand
ACGTCATGATCTCGCGCGTGGACCAACAGCTGCGCATCAACCTGGCCATGATGGAGCACCTGTCCACCGTGCGCACCGACCCCACCACCCCCAAGGCCCTCGAACGCTACCTCCTGCACTACCTCGACATCGTGTGCCTGGTCTCCTCCATGCTCCTCATCCGCGCCGGCACCCGCGCCTCCCTGCGCACCAAGGACCAGTTCTGGGCCGCGGTCCGCACCCACGACCCCGCCCTGTACCGACGCCTGCGCCGCACCACCCTGCACCAGATCTCCAACCTCCCCGGCAGACCCGGACGCCACATCTCGATGCTCGCCTACAAGACCGCCCAACGCGTCATCGGCTTCAACTAGACCCGCCCAGGCGCCCACGCAGTGCGCGACGCCGTCGAGCGCGGTGGCGGCGAGAGCGGGGGCCTGCGTCGCCTACGGCAGCCCGAGCGCGTCGAGGACGTCGCCTGACAAAGCGCGCCGCCGGGCACCGGGCCGGAGCAGTACCGGCGGCGATCATCAGCGGTTGCGATCTCGGTAGAGTCGCGGCATGTTCGACCAGGCCATGGTGCGCATCCCCGCTTCGACCGCCTTGACGTTGGAGTTCGAACAGTCGTCTCCATACGGTCCCGTCGACCCGTACGTGTCCGGAGTGCTCGTCCGGGCGGTCGGGGACCACCTGCGGGTCGAGCAGCAGGTCATCGGTACCGGCGGACTCTCGGCGTTCCTGTACGGCCTGTACGACGAGTTCCGGGGCTGGGCAGGCGAACGTACCTGGCAGTCGCTCGAGGACGAGCTGCGTGTTGCCGCGCGTCACGACGGTCACGTCCACCTCCGTTGGGAGGTCACGAACAGACCGTACGGCGACGACTCCTGGAGCTTCTCGACGACGACGCACCACGGGGCCGGTGAGGACGTGCGCCGCCTGGCAGATGCGTTCCGCGACCTTCTCGACACCTCGACCTGATCGCCGAGGTCCGCGGGACCAGATCGATCACGGGGTCGACCGCACTGTCGCTCCGCGCCCTCCGTCAGGAGAGACGTCCTCGCCCTACGACCCCACCGCCCCGCACCGCACCGCACCGCCCGGCTCGCGTCCTCGACGTGGGCCGGGCGTCGTCGTGACGGGCAGCCGCGCCCGTAGCGGGTCGCGAGCGGCAGGACGGGACCGAAGGGCGGACGGTCCCGGGCGCCCATGGAGCGGAAGCGGAGAGCAGACGGGGTGCCGGCGGGGCGCAGGCGGGGCGCGCGGGCTGCCGCTCGGTCCTCGTCGTCGTGCTCCCGTCACCGTCTCGAGGGCGTGCGACGGCGTCACGTCGACAGTTTGTGCGTCGAAATCGACAGGTTGTGCAGAACGGCCCGGGGGGCGTCGAGAACCGCGCTGTGATAAAGGCGCTGGGCTCCGGAGGGACGCGAAGTCGTCCCACGGCGGCTCGGTTCCGCACAGACGGGGCGACTCAGACGTCACCCGGTCCGTGGCACGACCGCCGCAACGGGGCATCCACAGCGCGGCAGCACTTGGACAGTCGAAGGAGACACACGTGTACACCCGCAAGCGCGAGGAGATGGAAAGTCGATGAAGACGACGACGACGGCGCGACGACGCCAGACGATGCCACGAGGGGCCAAGGGAGCTGCGGCGCTCTCGGCGATCGCCCTGATCGCGGTGGCGGGCTGCACGAGCGGCACCTCCGACGAGGACGCCCCCAACAACTCCAGCGCGTTCACCACGCGTGAGGTCACGGACGGCAAGACCGAGTTCGTGGTCGTCACGAACCCCGGCGACGGCCCCGTCCTCTCCTACGGCAAGGACAGCGGGATCGAGCTCCTGACGGAGGAGGTCGACGGCAAGAAGGTCGCGTTCAAGGACATGAACGCCAACGGCACCCTCGACACGTGGGAGGACTGGCGCGAGACCGCTCAGGACCGTGCAGCGGCCCTGAGCGAGGAGCTGTCGGTCGAGCAGATCGCCGGACTGATGCTCTTCAGCTCGCACGAGCGCTCCCAGGCGGACGGGCTCACCGACGCCCAGAAGGAGTACCTCAAGGACTCCAACCTGCGCAACGTGCTGCACGCCGGCGCGAGCGACGCCGAGGCGACGGTCAAGTGGGCGAACGCGATGCAGGCCTACACGGAGACCCTCGCGGCCGAGGGCACCCCGTACGTCCCGGTGAACTTCGCGTCCGACCCGCGCTCGACCGCGGGCTCCGGCGGGTACAACGCCGAGGGCGCGGACATCTCGCGCTGGCCGTCCAACCTGGGTCTCGCCGCGACGTTCAACACCGAGCACACCAAGAACTTCGGCGAGATGTCCTCGGCCGAGTACCGTGCGCTCGGACTGACGACGGCTCTGTCGCCGCAGATCGACCTCGCGACCGAACCGCGCTGGCTGCGCGTCGGCGGCACGTTCGGCGAGGACGCTGACCAGAACACCGAGCTGGCCGCGGCGTACGTCGACGGCTACCAGGGCAGCGAGGGCGAGGACCAGTGGGGTCCGGAGTCCGTCAACGCGATGATCAAGCACTGGTCCGGCGACGGTCCGGGCGAGGGCGGTCGCGAGGGGCACACCGACGCCGGCAAGTACGGCGTCTACCCCGGCGACAACATCGCGGCCCAGCAGCAGGCGTTCCTCGGCTCGCTCGACTCCGCGGCGGTCATGACGGCGTACTCGATCGCGCTCGACGCGAACGGTGACCCGAAGTTCACCGACCGCACGGGCACGGCGTACGACCAGGACCGCATGGACCAGCTCCGCAAGGACGCCGGCTACGAGGGCGTCGTGGTCACCGACTGGGGCGTCATGAGCGGCGCCAACGACGAGGGCGAGATGTTCGGCATGGCCTGGGGCGCCGAGGACCTCACCCCGGCCGAGCGCTACCTCAAGGTGCTGGGCACCGGCCACGACATGTTCGGTGGTGTCAACGACGCGACGCACATCCTCGAGGCGGCCGACCTGTGGCAGCAGAAGTTCGAGGCCGGTGAGCTCGAGGAGGACGCGAAGACCCGCTTCCAGGAGTCCGGTGCTCGCATCCTCACGATGTTCTTCAACCCGGGCCTCTACGAGAACCCGTTCCTCGACCTCGAGCAGTCGAAGTCCGTCCTCGCGAGCGAGGACAAGGTCGAGGCGGGCTACGCGGCCCAGCTCGACTCGGTCGTCATGCTGAAGAACGACGGCGAGACCATCGCGGCCGCGGACGCTGCGGACTGGAAGGACAAGACCGCCTACATCCCGCGCAACTACAACACCGGCTTCGCCAGCGCGTTCGGTCCCGGTGAGTACACCGAGGCACCGAGCATCGACATCGAGACCGCCGAGAAGTACTTCGGCAAGGTCGTCACCGACGAGGCCGTGACGGACGCCGACGGTGTCGTGACCAGCTACACCGCCCCCGACCTCACCGACGTCGACGTCGTCCTCGTCGGCATGGACTCCCCGGACAACGGCGGCAACTTCTCCAACATCGGTCACGACCTGGAGAACGACACCTGGTACCCGCTGTCCCTGCAGTACCGCCCGTACACGGCTGACGGTGAGCACGTCCGCAAGGTCTCCCTCTCGGGCGACATCCTGGCCGACGGCACCAAGCAGAACCGCTCGTACTTCGGCAACACCTCGAAGATCGCGAACGAGTCCGACCTGGACGCGTTCGAGCGCGCCACGGCCGCCGTCGAGGCGACCGGCAAGGACATCCCCGTGATCACGGTCCTCAAGGCGATCAACCCGGTCGTCCCGACCGAGTTCGAGGGCACGTCCGACGCGATCGTCGTGGGCTTCGGCACCAGCGACCAGGCGCTCATCGAGGTCGCGCTCGGCCTCTACGAGCCGCAGGGCCGCCTGCCGATCCAGTTCCCGAAGGACATGGACACGGTCGAGGCTCAGCTCGAGGACGTCTCGAAGGACATGACGCCCTACACGGACTCCGCGGGCAGCTCGTACGACTACGGCTTCGGCCTGAACTACGCGGGGCCGATCACGGACTGACGGCGACGCACGGGTGGCCGGCGGCCTGAGCCGGCGGTCACCCGGGTACCGGGGCGTCCACAGGGACGCCCCGGTACACCTGTAAGGCTGCGGGACGTTCTCGTAGCCAGATCTCACCAAGGAGCAGAAGTGAAGCAGAACAAGGTGCTGACCACCGGCCTCGGCGTCGTGCTGGGCCTGACGGGGCTCTTCGGCCTCACCGCGTGCGGCAGCGGCGACGGAGACTCCGGCGCGAACACCTCCGCAGAGCAGGCAGCGGACGTGGACATCAAGGAAGACCTCGAGAACGCCAAGACGGCCGTCACGGACGCCCTGGCCGAGGACGACTCCTGGGCCCAGATTATGCTTGCCAGCGACGTCAAGGCCCCGACCGTCAAGTACGGCCTCCTCGTCGTGCCCTACACGGCCTCCGACGCCGCGTCGCGCGTGCAGGGCACGGTCGACATCAAGGACGGCAAGTTCACGATCGAGGGCGACTCGGCCGCTACCGGCCAGACGTGGCAGATCGACCAGGACGGAAAGATCTCCGAGGTCTCGGAGTAGCCCTACGGAGCACCGCCCGGTCCCTGGCCAGACGACGTCCGCGGGACCGGGCCGTCGACCCATCACGACGAGACGCTGGCAGTGCGTCACGTCTGCGGCGCGAGCCGTCGGTCACCCCATGACCTGATCGCTGCCCGCACTCGAGGAGGAATGCAGTGAACGCCAAGGCGAAGAACGCCGATCGGCCGAAGAAGCCGATGTCGAACAAGAAGTACCTGTGGATCTGGGCGCCGACGCTCGCCACAGTGACCGTCGTGACGGTCGTCGCGAACGTGGCGCTCAACGTCGCTGGTGGCTGGGTCGCGTCCCAGTTCGGCTCCGGCACGTACGAGTTCACGAACGCGGCGGAGTCGGCCGGTTGGGACACCGAGTACTACACCTCCGACTTCGGCTCGATCGACGAGGTCGACGCCGCCGCCAAGACCCTCGTCGAGGAGATCGCGGCCGGTGGCATCGTCCTGGCGAAGAACGAGGCTGGTGCGCTCCCGCTCACCCCGAGCTCGCGCGTCACGATGCTGGGTCGCGCGGCCGCCGACCCCGTGTTCGGCGGCTCGGGCTCCGGCTCGGTCGACACGAACTCGGCCGTCACGGCGCGTGCCGGTCTGGAGAACGCGGGCTTCGAGGTCAACGACCAGGTCTTCACGACGATCGAGGCGTTCGCCGCCGAGAACCCTCGGGGCTACATCGAGATGGACCGCCCCGACATCTCCACCTACTACATCGGTGAGCTGCCGGTGAGCGAGTACGAGGCGCAGTCGGCGTCGTTCGCGGACTACTCCGACGCAGCCGTCGTCTACGTCGGTCGCCCGGGCGGTGAGGGCGGTGACCTCACGCAGGACATGACGGACTGGGACGAGAACGCCGAGGCCGGCCAGCACCAGCTCGAGCTCAACAAGGACGAGAAGGACCTCATCGCCCTGGCGAAGGAGAACTTCGAGACCGTCGTCGTCGTGGTCAACGCCTCGACGACGATCGAGATGGGCCCGCTCCAGGACGACCCCGAGGTCGACGCGATCCTCCTGGCCGGCTCGCCGGGGGCGACCGGACTCGACGCGCTGGGGGACATCCTGGCGGGCGAGGTGAACCCGTCCGGCCGTACCTCGGACCTGTGGGCGACGGACTTCACGGCCGACCCGACGTACGTCAACTTCGGCCAGTTCGTGTACGAGAACATCGAGGCGTCGTTCCCGGTCCCCGCGATCGAGAAGGCGACGTCCAACGCGACGCTGACCCCGGACGCCCCGTTCGTGAACTACGCCGAGGGCATCTACTTCGGCTACCGGTACTACGAGACGGCAGCGGCCGAGGGCTTCATCGACTACGACCAGGCCGTCGTGTACCCGTTCGGGTACGGCCTGAGCTACTCGGACTTCTCGTGGGACGTCGTGAGCACCGAGGCCGGTGACGTCGACGGCACGATCTCCGTGACGGTCGAGGTCACCAACACCGGCGCCACGGCGGGCAAGGACGTCGTCGAGCTCTACTACACCGCGCCCTACACGGCCGGCGGGATCGAGAAGTCCGAGGTCGTCCTCGGCGGCTTCACCAAGACGGGGCTGATCGAGCCCGGTGCGAGCGAGACCGTCACGATCGACCTCGCGGTCGAGGAGATGGCCTCGTACGACCACCAGGACAACGCGGCCTACGTGCTCGAGGCGGGTGACTACGTCATCTCGCTGCGCACCGACTCCCACACGGTCGCCCCGGGTACGACGCCGATCACCTACACGGTCGAGTCCGACGTCGTGTACTCGGGCGACAACCACCGCTCGAGCGACCTCGCCGAGGTCACCAACCAGTTCGACGACGTCTCGGCGCAGTTCAGCGACGAGCCGACCGAGGGCAAGATCCTCTCGATGTCCCGTGCGGACTTCGCCGGGACGTTCCCGACGGCCCCGACCGCGGACATGCTCGTCGCGGACCAGGCGGTCCAGGAGGGCTTCCAGCCCTGGGACGACGAGGCCGCAGCCGCCGCGTTCGAGGGCGAGATGCCCACGACCGGTGCTCAGACGGACCTGACGCTCGTCGACATGCGCGGTCTGGCCAAGGACGACCCGAAGTGGGACGAGCTGCTCGACTCGATCTCGGTCGGCGACATGACCAGCATGCTGCTCAACGGCGCCTACCAGACGGCTGCGATCGGCTCGATCGCCAAGCCGCAGACCGTCGAGCCCGACGGCCCCGCCGGGTTCTCCTCGTTCATCAACTCGTCGATCAACGGCGTGGCCTACCCGTCCGAGTTCCTCATCGCGCAGACGTGGGACGTCGAGCTCGGTGCGGCGATGGGCGAGATGCTCGGCAACGAGGCGATGTTCAAGGACATCAACGGCTGGTACGCACCCGCGATGAACCTCCACCGCTCGCCGTTCGGCGGCCGCAACTTCGAGTACTACTCGGAGGACCCGTTCCTCTCGGGCGCGATGGCGACCGCGGTGTCCAACGGTGCGGCGAGCATGGGCGTGTACACGGCGCTCAAGCACTTCGCGCTCAACGAGCAGGAGACCAACCGCGTCAACAACGGCATCGCCACCTGGGCCGACGAGCAGACGATCCGCGAGATCTACCTCAAGCCGTTCGAGATGGCCGTCAAGAACATCACCATGGACGTCCAGTACGTGTCCGACGACAACGGCACGATCTCGGAGACGACGATCGGCGCCGGTGGCGTCATGAGCTCGTTCAACCGCATCGGCGCCACGTGGGCCGGCGGCTCCGAGGCGCTCATGACGAACGTCCTGCGCACCGAGTGGGGCTTCGAGGGCTTCGCGATCTCGGACTTCAACCTGTACCCCTACATGAGCCCCAACCAGGGCATCAGCGCGGGCACGGACCTGACGCTGACGTTCCAGCCGTCGAAGTCTTTCGTGGACACCTCCTCGGCCAAGGCGGTCAGCGACATCCGTGAGGCGACGCACAACATCCTGTTCACGGTGGCGAACTCCAACGCCATGAACGGCCTCGCGCCGGGCGCCACGGTCACGTACACGCCTCCGACCTGGGTCTACATCCAGATCGGCGCGACCGTGCTGATCGGTCTGCTCGTCCTGGCCGGCGGGTTCATGGTCACGCGCCGTGTCCTGCGGCACCGCAAGGCGGAGGCACCCGTCGCCGCCAAGGAGCCGGCAACGGTGGGCGCCGACTCCTGACAGGCCGACCTTCGCCCCCTTCCGAGCAGCCGACCCCCTCCAGCTGCTCGGGAGGGGGCGAAGGTCTTTCCGTCCCGGGTCACTCCCGCCCGCGGCGCGGTGCGCGCGGGTGCTCGAGGAGCTCGCTGACCGACCGGCGGCAGTCCTCGGGCGGCGAGACCTCCTCGGCCAGCGCCACGACCCAGCCCGAGAGCCTGCGCAGAGCCACGTTGTGGTCGTTCGACGCGGCGCGCAGCACGCTGATTGCCTCGTGCGCGCTGACATCGCACGTCACCACCGACCGGACAGCAGGTCGTGGCGGAACTGGCCGACCGGGGGACCGCCGACAGGATCACCGGAGCGGGATGCAGTGACCGGCTCGTGCCGGGAGGGGGCGATGGTCGTGGTGCGGCGGCTCCTTCGGTGGGATCTCTGCTCGGTGGTCGGCACCGCCTCGTGCCGATCACCCTTCGACGATCCCGCGTCCGGTGGTCGCGCACCTCGGCCGGAGGTCGCGATCCTGCGCGGCCCGTACCGCCCGTGCGGTACGGGCCGTGTCGCCGACGGCGACGTCTGGGCGACGGGCAGGCGGGGGACACGGCATCCCGTGGAAATACTGTGCCAAGCGGTCGCGGTGAAGTGCCGTCCTTCTCCTCGGTCGGGCGCATGCCTGGATGCAGTAGAGCCGACGTGCACCGCGGTCGTGCCGGCGCCGATCCGTTCTGGCCGCCTGCGACAGGGTCCCGTCAGCAGTCGGTCAGTGGCCAACCGGTCGCAGCGCCGTCTCTACCGCAGCGGTGACGGACGAGAGTATGGGCGCGTCGGGATCGACGGTGATCCGGTGAAGGAGCAGGCCGTCGCAGGACGCCATCAGGAGCAGGGTTCCCGCCTCGGCCCTTGGCCCGCCGATCCTCACCAGGAGCCGGCGTACCCAGTCCTCGAAGACTGCGCGCTGGTGCAGCAGAGGGGTGATGGCGTCCTCGTCGAGCGCGTCGAGGAACAGTGCGTATCGGGCGCGGGTGCGCGCCGCCAGTGGTCCGGACTGCACCTCGATCAGCCGAACGAGCATCCGCGAGAGATCCTCTGCCGTCCGGATCTCCTCGGGGGTGCCGCCGTCCTGGCGCTCGCTCTCCGCGATCCACTCGATGACCCCGGCGACCAGGGCGGCGCGGGTGCGGAAGTGATTCGACGTCGACCCCGGCGGGAGCCCGGCTGCCGCATCGACTCGGCCGTGCGTCAGGGCTCGTACGCCGTCGGTGCCGACGAGCCGCACCGCGGCATCAAGGGCCCGTCGCCGCGTCTCGTTCATGTTTCCCAGCCTAGAGGACTATGAATCTAGTGGCCGACGATCCACAATGAAACTACGACCATAGTGGGTCGAGGTGGTGGAGGAGGCTCCTCATGGACGCGCCGGGTACTCAGGACACGACGGCCGGGGACACCTGGTCTCCGCCGCTTCTGGAGGCGGCAGGGTTCGAGCACGCGATGGTCCAGACGACGGGCCTGCGCACGCACGTCGCCTCGATCGGTGCCGGTGACCCGGTCGTGATGCTGCACGGCTTTCCGGAGCACTGGTGGCAGTGGCGCCTCATCGCGCCGACGATCGCTGCGCACGGCTACCGGGTGATCTGCCCGGATCTGCGGGGGTCGGGCTGGACCGAAGCGGCGGATCCGCGCTTCGGGCCGGAGTCGCAGCTCGACGACGTCGTCGCCGTGCTCGATGCTCTCGGGGTCACCCGGGCGCACTTCGTCTGCCACGACATGGGTGCCATCTCAGGCATGCAGCTCTCCTACCGCAGCCCGGAACGGGTGCGCACGATGCTGCAGCTCGCCGTCCCTCCGGGGTTCATGGAGTTCACTCCGAAGGTGATGCCCGCGTTCGCGCACATGCCCGCGCTGCTGATGCATCGCCGGGGCCGCTCGCTGCGCTACCTCTTCAGCCCGCGGTACGTGGCCCGGCCGTTGACGGAGGACGCGATCGAGGCGTACCTGCGCGTGCACGAGCGACGTGAGGTCGAGAGAGCGGTCACTGCGCTGTACCGCGGCATGGTCATCCCGGTGTCGATGCGCCTCCTGCGTGGCGTGTACAAGCGGATGCGGCTGCAGCCGCCGACCCTGACCGCCTTCGGCCGTCGAGACGGACCGTTCGCCGAGCCGACCGTTCGGCGCATCTGCCGGGACCACGAACGGCGCGCCGACCGGTTCGAGCTCGCCTTCATCGATGACGCAGCCCACTTCGTCACGGACGATGCGCCAGACGCAGTCGTCGCGCTCGCGCTGGACTGGTTCGAGCGGGGCGCGTCGTAGCCCGCTGTCGGTGGTTGTCGACAGGTCTTGCGTAGTAGCTCCCATGAGAAGCGGCGACCGCGGCGCTGAAGGCCGGCGTTGTGCGGCACAACGGTTAGCACTACTTTGTGGCAACCACCGCTGACTGGAGCTTGGAGGGAGTACACCGAAGGGCAGAAGACGCGGGATGCGTTCTCGCACCACGAGTTCATGGACAACGACGAGTTCCTCGCCACGATCAACCGGGTTGAGGAGGGTGCTGGTATCAACGTGTCCCGCGGCGGAACGATCATGGATGGTCACCACCGCTGGGATGAGTTGCAGAGGCGTGTTGCTGACGGCCGGATCGACACTGACACGCCGATCGATATCTGGGTCCTAGGCGGGGAGTGAAAAGTGTCGCTGATACGTCCAGGAGATCCAGACTTTCGGATCTGCCGCATTGACTTCGGCACTCTCGTGCGCCTGCAGATTCAGGCTGAGGAGCGTGGCTGGTCGACCCGCTGGTCCTCGGTCGAAGCTCTCCGCGGTCAAGTGAAGGACGGTGCCTTCTTGGTGCAGTCATTCATGCGTCAGCAGAGAGGGGGCGGTGTCGAGGTCGTGCGGTGCCTGGTTCTGGCCTCCACCGTGGGTGATGGGCACGCTGGCGGCGTTGCGACCCTGGATGTCGATCCCGCGGAGCTGGCGGTGCTTGATCGGCTTGATCGGGACCCCGATGTCCGGGCGGTCTTGACTCAGTTGTTCACACTCGCGTCGGGCGGCATCGTGACGCTCTCGAAGGAGTAGGCGCTGCCGCGTGAGTCTCGTTCTTGTCCCCTTTGGGGCGAGGGCGAGGCTCGCGTCGTTCCCGCTGCGATCGCACCTCTTGGACAGTCCGGCCCATTTCGCACGAGGTCAGGTCCTCTTCGATGGCTCGGACCTTTGGCAGATGTCCGAGCAGGCCATCGACCGACGACGGTGGCGAGAGATCTCCACCGTCTACCAGTCCTCGATGAACTCCCTCAACCCAGTCCTGCGGATCCTGCGCCAGTTCGAGGACACGATGATCGCGCACGGATGGAACGACGCAACGGAGGGAGACCGTACGCAACGAATCGTTGAGGTGCTCGAGAACGTGGACCTCGAGGCTGCGCGAGTCATGCGGGCCTACCCGCGCGAACTGGCGGGCCATCAACTGCAGGTCGGTACCCGCACCGGGCGTCGAGCGCTGGACACCTGGGACCAGGCGGTGCTGTTCCTGCGCTGGTTGCATGACGCGACCCGGATCGCCCAGCTCGCCGTCGACAACCAGATCGGCCGCTTGACCGCCTACCGGTACGTCAACGAGACGTTGGCGGTACTGGCCGACCGGGCCCCGGCAGTGCACTCGGCGCCGACCGCCGCCTCGGTGGCCGGCTACACCCACGTCAACCTCGACGGCACCGTGATCCGCACCGATCGCTGCTCCATCGCGGGCCCCACCCGCAGGGGTGACCTGTGGTGGTCCGGCAAGCACAAGGCCCACGGCGGCAACATCCAGGTGTTGACCGCACCGGACGGCTGGCCGATCTGGGTCTCGCCGGTACGACCCGGCCGCGAGCACGACACCACCTGCGCCCGCGCCGCCGACGGCCTGCTTCAAGCGGTCCAGACCTGGAACACGGCCGGACGCCACGTGCTGGCCGACCTCGGGTATTACGAGGCCCTCGACGACCAGTTCGTGGTCCCGGCCAAGAAGCCCACCGGCAGCCAGCTGACCATCAACGAACGCACCCGCAACACTCTGCACCACAGGAGGATGAGATGACACCCGATCAGCGAGTTTTAGTGCAATCTCTCTTGCGTATTCCCGGGAGAGGGGAGCCGCTATCTCGCGATGATTTCCTCCAGAGGATGGGCGTTGATGACGGACCGGCTCTGGGTCGCCAGTTGTTGACGGATGCTCGAGTTCGTGAGCATGGTCTCGATTTGGAGCTATCGCTGGTTGTGTTGGGCCTGTTCGGGGTCCCGAGGGATTGTTGTGAAGTTCTCCAGCGCCTGGCTCTTGCTGACTGGCACACGGCTCACGAGGTGATCGTGGATATGTTGGGAGAGCACTGTGTTGGGGCCATCAGCACCTTCGAGAAGGTAGCTGAATGGGTGCCGAGCTACCGGGACTATGACGGCGCAAGATCGCTGAGAGACAAGGCCGTTCGGGCGATCGGGGCTACGCCTGGCTTGGAGGCGGAAGAGTCATTGCGGCGACTCCTTGTTTCGAACGCGGAACCGGTGCGTGTCCAGGCCCGAAAGGAGCTAGAGCGTCGGTCCGGTGAGGAGTGACAGGTAAGGGCGTGTGTACTGGCTAATGGTTGTGGCAGTGTCGTAGGTCGGCTCACGCCGCCGCGGCGACCACGCTGCGCAGCAGTCCAGGGGTGGATCGCGGGCTTGGCGGATCTCGCTTCCTGTGCCGTTGGGGGGCCTAGGAGTGCTTGGCCGGGTTGGTGGCGATGAGGTTCTCGGCCAGGGCTCCGTCCAGGATGCTCACGAGCAGGGCGTGGACCTTGCGGACGCTGTTGAGTCCTAGGCCTGTTCCTTCCTTGCCCCGGTCATGGTTGCCGCGGGCTTCGTGGTCGCGGTAGAGCCGGGTGATGCGCGCGGCCCGCAGGTCCACCAGCGGCACGGACCCGATGTGCGGGTCAATGTGCAGGCGCACGCAGCGGCCGTAGGTCTCGACCGTCGATGGCGATGTCCGGCTTCCGGTGAGCCAGTCTGCGGCGAACTGGGACACGGTCACCTTCGTGTCGAGGCGCTCGCCGGTCTCAACTGTGACGGCAGCCCGCAGTGTCTTCGCCGCTTCGCCCTTGATAGTGAATCCGCCGACGCCCTTGCGTGCAGTGCCTGCCTCGGGATCGTCGGGGTCGACGAGCACCCGGTACTCGATGCGGTAACGGGTGCCGGCGACCGTCTGGTAGGTCCGCAACGAGCCGTCTCCTCGGCGTCCCGGTCGGGCGCTCATGTAGCGGTCGGGATCGGCGCGTCATTGGTCAGAAGCGCGAGGAGCTTCTCGCGGGGCGCGACGACGCGAGGTCCGGCGGCGGGGGGACTGGTCTGCGTCGAGGCCTGCTCCAGGGCGCGCTTGTCGACGTCGAGGATGCGGGCGGTCTCGGCCCTGTTGATGGTGGCTCGCCGGCTCGCGCGCAGCTCGTCGAGGGTGTTGATGGCGCGGGGCTCGGTGGCGGTCTCAGGTGCCTGGCTCTGTGTGCTCATGCTCACCGCCCATGCGGCGATGTGTCGTACGGCACCTGGCCGTTACGGGCTGCGCCCTGATCATTCGCCGGGGCGAGAGGCACGTAGAGGCCTTGAGTGGGCCACGTCTGAGTGTGTCTCCGCAGTTCACGGGCCAGACGCAGAGGTGCCCCGGGTGGGATTCGAACCCACACTGGATCGGGTTTGAGCCGAACGCCTCTGCCGGTTGGGCTACCGGGGCACTGACCGTCCGGGGAGCACGAGGATCCCGCAGCGGTGCGTGGACCATCGAACCACAGAACCGGGACGAAACGAGAATCACACCCTCAGCGCGGGGCGAACGGGGGGTTCTCCCACTACGATGATGGACGTGAGTGACGACAACGCGCAGCCCGATGCCACGGCACCGCTCGACCTGCCCCCCCTGATCCAGCCCGAACCGAGTGCCGAGCCGGAGGCCCCCGCTGCGCCGTCGGGTGCGCGACCTGCCCGCCGTGCCGTCGTCGCGGAGGACGAGGCGCTGATCCGCATGGACGTCGTCGAGACGCTCCGCGAGGCGGGCTTCGACGTCGTGGGCGAGGCGGGCGACGGTGAGACTGCGGTCAAG
Source organism: Oerskovia sp. 140933 (assembly GCF_059651515.1). NCBI lineage: Bacteria > Bacillati > Actinomycetota > Actinomycetes > Micrococcales > Cellulomonadaceae > Oerskovia > Oerskovia sp. 140933. Next base: position 173,036 of record NZ_JAMXIO010000004.1, on the reverse strand, counting down.
CTGGCTCTCGAGCTCAAGCCCGACGTCGTCGTGATGGACGTCAAGATGCCCGAGCTCGACGGCATCTCCGCGGCCGAGCGCATCGGCAAGGCGCACGTCGCGCCCGTGGTGCTGCTGACCGCGTTCTCGCAGACGGAACTCGTCGAGCGTGCGCGGGACGCCGGGGCGATGGCCTACGTCGTCAAGCCCTTCAGCCCCTCGGACCTGCTGCCTGCGGTGGAGATCGCGATCTCGCGCTACTCGCAGATCAGCGCGCTCGAGGCCGAGGTCGCGGACCTGGCGGAGCGTTTCGAGACCCGCAAGCGCGTCGACCGCGCCAAGGGCCTGCTGATGACCAAGATGGGCCTCTCGGAGCCCGAGTCGTTCCGATGGATCCAGAAGACGTCGATGGACCGTCGTCTGACCATGCGCGAGGTCGCGGACGCCGTGATCGAGCAGGTCGGCGGAGCCTGATCCACTGCTTCGTCCAGGTCGACCCCTCACTGACCGGGCCGTGAACAGCCTCTTTGTTCGGGACGCTCAACAAGGCTATCGTCGTGGACAGGTGTCCAGGTCGAAGACCCGGATTCCCACGAAGCATCAGTCGATCGATGACCGGGGGCGCTCGTCGGTGGCAGATAGCTCGACTGCCGCCGGGGGCGTTCAGGGTCGGAAGATCCTACGAGGAGGTTCCACGTGCGTGCAGCAGTAGTGGTCAGGCCTGCGGTCGGCGACGACCTCCCTGGTGTCGCTGCACTCTGTGCCGAGGCGCGGCGCGAGTCCGCTGCCGGGCCCCAGGTCTGCTTCTCCGACGAGTCCAAGCTAGTCCGCCAGCTCCGCGTCCTGCTCTCGGTGCCGGGCGGGACGGCGCTCGTGGCCTTCCATGACGACGTGCCGGTCGGTTTCCTGCTGGCTCGCGTGCTCGACCCGCACATCTTCAACGACGAGCCCAGCCTGTACATCGAGGCCCTCTACGTGTCCCAGGACGCGCGACGTCGGGGGGTCGGCCACGCGTTGCTCACGGCGACCGCGGAGCTCGCCGCAGAGCACGGGGCGATCGACGTGTTCTCGGTGCCGATCCCTGGCTCGCGGGGCGTGCAGCGTTTCCTCGCACGGCTCGGTTTCGCGCCGGCCGCAGGCCACCGCGTCGTGTCGACGGCGGTGCTCCAGCGGCGGCTCGCCGCGGACTCCGGGACGCTGCGGCGCGGCGCCCGGAGCCTCGAGGACCTCATCGCGCGCCGACGCAAGGCGCGGACGGACGGGCAGACCGGGCCGGTGGACCTGCGGGGGTTCCAGGACGACTACCGCCGCGAGGTCGCGGCCGGGCTCGACGCCCCGCTCGTGAGCGAGCCGGCCTCCCGCTGACGCGTCCCCACGACTGCACGAGGGGCCCGGACCGGAGACTCCTTCGGTCCGGGCCCCTCGTCGTGCGCAGGGGGCGCACCCGGTCTCAGGGGGTGTCGAGCACCATGCACGTGAGGCGCGCCGTGCACACGCGTCGTTCCTGGTCGTCGACGACGACGATCTCGTAGCTCGCGGTGGTGCGCCCCAGGTGCAGCGCGGTCGCGACGCCGTGCACCGAGCCCGACCGCACTCCCCGGTGATGTGTGGCGTTGATCTCGATGCCCACGGCCGCGCGTCCCGCGCCCGCGTGGATCTGGGCCGCGATCGACCCCAGGGTCTCCGCGAGCACGACCGAGGCGCCACCGTGCAGCAGGCCGGCGGGCTGGGTGTTGCCGAGGACCGGCATGCTGCCGGTCACGCGGTCGGGGGCGACCTCGTCGAGCGTGATGCCCATGCGTTCGATGAGGGTTCCCGCGGTGCTCGCGCGCAGGGCCTCGAGCGCGGCGTCGTCGGGGGAGGGGGTCGGGCTCTCGGCTCCGTGCGTGTCAGTCATAGCGGATAGGTTTGCACCCGTGACCACCACTGCGCGACCTCGCCTCCTGCTGATCGACGGACACTCGATGGCCTACCGGGCCTACTTCGCCCTGCCGGTCGAGAAGTTCTCGACGACCACGGGCCAGTCGACGAACGCCGTCTACGGGTTCGTCTCGATGCTGACGAACCTGCTGCGCGACGAGAAGCCCACGCACGTCGCGGTCGCGTTCGACGCGGGGCGCGCGTCGTTCCGCACCGAGGTCCTGCCGACGTACAAGGGCACGCGCGACGCGAGCCCCGAGCCCTTCAAGGGGCAGGTCCCGCTCATCAAGGACATCCTCGCGACGCTCAACATCCCCGTCCTGCAGAAGGAGAACTTCGAGGCGGACGACATCTTCGCGACGCTCGCGACCCAGGCCGCGGCCGTGGGGATGGAGGTCCTGATCTGCTCGGGGGACCGCGACTCGTTCCAGCTCGTGCGCGACGACGTGACCGTGCTCTACCCCAAGGTCGGGGTCTCGACGCTCGCGCGCATGACGCCCGAGGCGGTCCTGGAGAAGTACGGCGTCCCGCCCGAGCGCTACCCGGACCTCGCGGCCCTCGTGGGGGAGACGAGCGACAACCTCCCCGGGATCCCGGGCGTGGGCCCCAAGACGGCCGCCAAGTGGATCAACGCCTACGACGGCCTGGACGGCGTGCTCGCCTCGGCGGACAAGATCACGGGCAAGGCCGGGGAGAACCTGCGGGCCAACCTCGACCAGGTGCGGCTCAACCGCCGGCTCAACGCGCTGCTCACCGACATGGAGCTCCCGCTCGGCCCCGACGACCTCCTGGTGCAGCCCTGGGACCGCGAGGCCATGCACCGCGTGTTCGACGCCCTGGAGTTCACGGCGCTGCGCGAGCGCCTGTTCGCGCTCGCCCCCGAGGGCGAGGAGGACGTCGAGGAGGGCTTCGACGTGTCGCTCGCGACGCTCGGCCAGGGCGAGCTCGGCGCCTGGCTCACGGCGCGCAAGGAGCGCCCCGTGGGGCTCGTCGTCGCGGGCAAGGCCGCCCCGGTGGGCGGTGACGCCTGGGCGCTCGCCGTGGCGGACGACGGCGCAGCGGCGGTCTCCGTCAACCTCGCCGACGTCGCGGTCGTCGACGAGCAGGCCCTGGCGGCGTGGCTCGCGGACGTCGACGCGCCCAAGGTGGTGCACGGCGCCAAGGCCACCTGGCACGAGCTCGCCTCGCGCGGCTTCGACCTGCGCGGCGTCGTGTTCGACACCGAGCTCGCGGCCTACCTGTGCCACCCCGACCAGCGGGGCTACGACCTGGGCGACCTCGCGATCCGCCACCTCAAGCGCGAGCTGCGGGTCGAGGAGGTCGACGAGCCGCAGGGCGCGCTGGACCTCTCGCTCGACGGGTCGGGCGAGGACGAGCGAGACGCCGTGCGCGCGACGGGAGTCCTCGAGCTCTCGGAGGTGCTGGCGGGCGAGCTCCGCGACCGCGGCGCGGACCACCTGCTCAAGGACCTCGAGCTGCCGCTCGTCGACGTCCTCGCCCGCATGGAGTCCCGGGGGATCGCTGCCGACGTCGACTACCTCACGGAGCTCGAGAAGCACTTCGGCGAGCTCGTCGCGACCGCGGCGGCCGAGGCCTACGACGTGATCGGTCGGGAGGTGAACCTGGGCTCGCCCAAGCAGCTCCAGGAGGTCCTGTTCGACCAGCTCGACATGCCCAAGACCAAGAAGATCAAGACCGGCTACACGACGGACGCCGCGGCGCTCGCGGACCTGTTCGCCAAGACGGGGCACCCGTTCCTGGAGCACCTGCTCGCGCACCGCGACGCCACGCGCCTGCGCCAGACGGTCGAGGGCCTGCTCAAGTCGGTCGCCCCGGACGGGCGCATCCACACGACGTTCCAGCAGACCATCGCGGCGACCGGGCGCCTGAGCTCGACCGACCCGAACCTGCAGAACATCCCCATCCGCACCGAGGCCGGGCGTCGCATCCGCCGGGCGTTCGTGGTGGGCGAGGGCTACGAGACCCTGCTGACCGCGGACTACAGCCAGATCGAGATGCGCATCATGGCGCACCTGTCGGGCGACGAGGGCCTCATCGAGGCGTTCAACTCGGGCGAGGACCTGCACAGCTACGTGGGCTCGCGCGTGTTCGACGTCCCGACCGACCAGGTCACCCCGGCCATGCGGTCCAAGATCAAGGCCATGTCCTACGGACTGGCCTACGGCCTGTCCTCGTTCGGCCTCTCGCAGCAGCTCAACATCTCGGTGGGCGAGGCCGCGGGCCTCATGGAGGACTACTTCACGCGCTTCGGCGGCGTGCGCGACTACCTCACGGGAGTCGTCGACGAGGCCCGGGTCACGGGCTACACCGCGACCATCCTGGGTCGCCGTCGCTACCTGCCGGACCTCACGAGCGACAACCGCCAGCGTCGGGACATGGCCGAGCGCATGGCGCTCAATGCCCCCATCCAGGGCAGCGCGGCCGACATCATCAAGGTCGCGATGCTCGGCGTCCAGCGTGCGATCGACGAGCAGGACCTGCGCTCGCGCCTGCTCCTGCAGGTCCACGACGAGCTCGTGGTCGAGGTCGCACCGGGGGAGCGGGACGCGGTCGAGGAGCTCCTGCGCCGTGAGATGGGCGCGGCCGCGAAGCTCTCGGTCCCGCTCGACGTCTCGGTGGGCTCGGGGCGGACCTGGCACGACGCGGGGCACTGACGACAGGTCCGTCCCGCGGCGCGCGGTGCCCGACGGCGTCGCGCGCCTCCTCGGGTCGGGCTCAGGGCCTGGTGAAGCGTGAGCCGCCGTACTTCTTGTGGACGGCCTGTCGGCTGACCCCGAGGATCGTCGCGATCGCCGCCCAGGAGATGCCGCGGGACCGTGCGCGGCGGACCACGACGGCCTCGCGGCGGTCGGCCTCGTGCCGCAGGTCGCGGAGTGCGGCGAGGGCGTGCAGCGGGTCGTCGTCCTCGGCGGCATGGACGAGCATCGTCATGTCCGGCTCCTTCATCGGTTCCTCCGGTCGGGTGGCGTGACCGCCACATTGTCAACATAGGTTGACGGCGCGCGATCCGTCAACCGTGGTTGACGGATCGCGCGCCGCGCCGGTCGAGGGCCTCTGCTCAGCCGGTCAGGCGTGTCCGGAAGATCGCCGTGCCCGGCAGGTAGGCGCCCCGGACGGGTCCCCAGCCGCCCCAGACCTCCTGGTTGTCTGCCGGCCACTCCGGCTCGACCACGTCCTCGATCGCGAGACCCGCACCTACGACCTCGCGCACGTGGTCCCCGAGCGTGCGGTGGTACTCCGCGTAGGTGACGCGACCGGAGGTGTCGGTCTCGACGTAGGGGCGCCTGTCGAAGTAGGAGCGGTGCGCTGTCAGGCCCCGTTCGCTCGGGTCGTCGGGGAACGCCCAGCGCACCGGGTGGGTCACCGAGAAGACCCACGAGCCCCCCGGGCGCAGGACGCGAGCGACCTCGCGGTGGATCGAGGCGGCGTCGGGCACGAAGGGGATGGCGCCGAACGAGGTGAAGGCGACGTCGAAGCTCGCGTCCGGGAAGGGGAGGCGGCGTGCGTCGGCCTGGACCAGCGGCACGGCGATGCCCGTCGACGCGTTGAGCCGCGCGCCCGCTGCGAGCATCCCGCCCGAGACGTCCGTCGCGACCGCCTCGACGCCGCGCGACACGAGCCACCGCGAGCACTGGGCGGCACCGGCCCCGAGCTCGAGCACGCGCCGTCCTGCGAGGTCGCCCAGGAGGTGCGCCTCGGACTCGCGCAGCCCCTCGGGGCACCAGCAGAAGTCGACCGCGCCGAGGAAGTCCCCGTGCTCGTCGAGGTACTCCTCGGCGTTGGCGTCCCACCACGAGCGCCCGGCCGCCCCGCCCTGCGCAGGGGGGACGTCGCGGTACCCGACCGAACCGATCGTCTCATCCGTCATGCATCCATCGTCTCGTGCCGAGGGTCGTTCCACGGCATCGTCCCTGGTGGTCGATAGGCTGAGGGCTGGTCGGTCGAGCGAAGGCGCTGGTCCGCCTTCCGACGATCACTCATCACGAGACGAGGTTCGAGTTGCGCATCGGTCTGCTCACAGGTGGCGGGGACTGCCCCGGTTTGAACGCGGCCATCAGGGCCGTCGTCAAGCAGGGGATGGGCGAGTACGGTCACACCATCATCGGTTTCCGGAACGGGTGGAAGGGCGTCGTCGACGGCGACATCATCCCGCTCGGACGCCAGGACATCCGGAACGTGCTCCCTGTCGGAGGGACCCTCCTCGGCACGGCGCGCTTCCACCCGCACGCGTCCGACGGCGGGATCGACGCGGTCCTCGCGACGGTCGAGGCGGAGCGGCTCGACGCCATGATCTGCATCGGTGGTGACGGCACGCTGCACGCCGCGAGCAAGGTCGCGGACGCCGGCGTCAACATCGTCGCGATCCCCAAGACGATCGACAACGACGTGGAGGGCACCGACCTGTCGATCGGCTTCCACACGGCTGTGAACATCGCCACCGAGGCGATCGACCGCGTCCACACGACCGCGGAGAGCCACAACCGCGTCATGGTCGTCGAGGTCATGGGGCGTCACGCGGGCTGGATCGCCGTCAACGCGGGGATCGCCGGCGGCGCCGAGGTCGTCCTCGCGCCCGAGGACCCGTTCGACATGGACGCCATCGAGAAGTTCCTGCGCCACCGTCACCGCGCGCACGCGAACTTCTCGATCGTGGTCGTCGCCGAGGGGGCGGTGCCCCGCGAGGGCGGCAGCATGGAGTTCACCCAGGAGCTCGGGAAGTACGGCGAGATCATCGCGGGCTCGATCGGCGAGCGGGTCTCGGCCGAGATCGCCCGCCGCACGGGCTTCGACACGCGGCTCACGGTCCTGGGGCACGTGCAGCGTGGCGGGGAGCCCACGCCCACCGACCGCATCCTCGGCAGCCGGTTCGGGGTCGCCGCGGTCGACGCGATCTCGCGCGGCGAGTCGAAGGTCATGACGGCGCTGCGCGGCGAGAGCGTCGTGCTCGTCCCGCTCGACGAGATCGCAGGCAAGGTCAAGCACGTCCCCGCGGAGCTGCTGCGGGTCGCGCACGCCCTGTCCTGACCCGGGATCGCCCTGCCCGTCGGCCGCTCGTGGCTTCGCGAGCGGCCGGCGCGCGTGCGGGCGCAGCCGGTCGTGGGGACGGGGAGGGGATCCCGAGGTGACGGAGCACACGTGAGAGCGCGTGCAACGCCACGCTCTCCCTTTGACCGCTCCGCCGATCCGTCGATAGGATGTCTGACGGTGCAGTGCGCCTACCGCCCTACCTCCCGCCGAAGACTCGACGCGTGTCCGCTCGTGTCCGTCGTGGCGGGGCCGTTCCGTGCTCGGAGCGGAGGTCACCGGTGGTGACCACCACAGCAACATCCCTATCCGAACTACTTCCTGTCCGCATCGGAGCATCGAACTCAATGACCATCTCCACCCCCGCGAAGTCCGCACCTCAGGTTGCCATCAACGACATCGGCACCGAAGAGGACTTCCTTGCCGCCATCGACGCCACCATCAAGTACTTCAATGACGGTGACATTGTCGAAGGCACGATCGTCAAGGTCGACCGCGACGAGGTTCTCCTCGACATCGGCTACAAGACCGAGGGCGTCATCCCCTCCCGCGAGCTGTCCATCAAGCACGACGTGGACCCCGGGGACGTCGTCAAGGTCGGTGACGCAGTCGAGGCCCTCGTCCTCCAGAAGGAGGACAAGGAAGGTCGCCTGATCCTCTCCAAGAAGCGCGCTCAGTACGAGCGTGCCTGGGGCACGATCGAGAAGATCAAGGAAGAGGACGGCGTCGTCACCGGCACCGTCATCGAGGTCGTCAAGGGCGGCCTCATCCTCGACATCGGCCTGCGCGGCTTCCTGCCCGCGTCGCTGGTGGAGATGCGCCGCGTCCGCGACCTCCAGCCGTACGTCGGCAAGGAGATCGAGGCGAAGATCATCGAGCTCGACAAGAACCGCAACAACGTCGTCCTGTCGCGTCGTGCGTGGCTCGAGCAGACGCAGTCCGAGGTTCGCTCGACCTTCCTGCAGACCCTGCAGAAGGGCCAGGTGCGCCCCGGTGTCGTCTCCTCGATCGTCAACTTCGGTGCGTTCGTGGACCTCGGCGGCGTCGACGGTCTGGTGCACGTCTCCGAGCTGTCCTGGAAGCACATCGACCACCCCTCCGAGGTCGTCGAGGTGGGCCAGGAGGTCACGGTCGAGGTCCTGGACGTCGACTTCGACCGCGAGCGCGTCTCCCTGTCGCTGAAGGCGACGCAGGAGGACCCGTGGCAGACCTTCGCCCGGACGCACGCCATCGGTCAGGTCGTGCCGGGCAAGGTCACGAAGCTCGTCCCGTTCGGTGCGTTCGTGCGCGTCGAGGACGGCATCGAGGGCCTCGTGCACATCTCCGAGCTGGCTGTCCGCCACGTCGAGCTGCCCGAGCAGGTCGTCAACGTCGGTGACGAGGTCTTCGTCAAGGTCATCGACATCGACCTCGAGCGTCGCCGCATCTCGCTGTCGCTCAAGCAGGCCAACGAGGGCGTGGACCCGGAGTCGGACGACTTCGACCCCGCGCTGTACGGCATGGCTGCCGAGTACGACGAGCAGGGGAACTACAAGTACCCCGAGGGCTTCGACCCCGAGACCAACGAGTGGCTCGAGGGCTTCGAGGCTCAGCGCGAGACGTGGGAGTCGCAGTACGCGAAGGCTCACGAGCGCTGGGAGGCTCACCGCAAGCAGGTCGCCGAGGCTCTCAAGGCCGACGACGAGGCTGCGACCTCGGGCGAGTCCTCCGCCAGCTCCGCTGCCACCTACTCCTCGACCCCGGTCCAGGAAGAGGCTGCCGGCACGCTGGCCTCGGACGAGGCGCTCGCCGCTCTGCGCGAGAAGCTCACCGGTAACTGATCTCCTCCTGGCCTCACGGCCGGGGTGACGTCATGACGAGGCCCGCCACCTTCGGGTGGCGGGCCTTCGTCGTGCCCGGACGTCGTGAGGGCTCGGGCGGTCACGCCTGGTGCTCGATCCGGCCGCAGGGCGTCCTGCGTGCGTCGATCCTGCACGGACGCACAGGCCGCCGACCGCACCCGTGGCCGTACCCCGCAGGCCGCAGCCGCGCCACGGCGCCCGCGTGTCCTCGGGGCGCCGGTGCCCCGGGGAGCCGACAGGGCGCCGACGGGCGCGGCGTCCTGCGGGCTCACACGGGGAGCGGCTCCGCGTCGTCGTCGGACCTCAGCGCCTCGCCGGACGTGCCCGCCTCGGCCGTGGTCGCGAACTGGGTCCGGTAGAGCTCGGCGTAGAGCCCGCCGTGGACCAGCAGCTCGGAGTGCGTGCCGGTCGCCACGACGTGCCCCTGGTCGAGCACGACGATCATGTCGGCCTGGCGGATCGTGGACAGACGGTGGGCGATCACGAGCGACGTCCGTCCGTCGAGCGCGGCGTCGAGCGCGAGCTGGACTGCTGCCTCCGACTCGGAGTCGAGGTGGGCGGTGGCCTCGTCGAGCACGACGAGTGCCGGCGCCTTGAGGAAGAGGCGGGCGATCGCGAGCCGCTGGCGTTCGCCGCCCGAGAGCCGGTAGCCGCGGTCGCCGACCACGGTCTCGAGGCCGGCGGGCAGTGACTCGACGAGCTCTGCGACGTGCGCCTGGCGCAGGGCGGTCCACAGCTCGGCGTCGGTGGCGTCCGGCTTGGCGTACCGCAGGTTGCCGGCGATCGTGTCGTGGAAGAGGTGCGCCTCCTGGGAGACGACTCCCACGGTGTCCTGCAGCGACCTCTGGGTCACTTCCCGCAGGTCGCGTCCAGCGATGCGCACCGCACCGTGCGTGGGGTCGTACATCCGCGTGACGAGCTGGGAGATCGTGGTCTTGCCTGCGCCCGAGGGGCCGACGATCGCGACCATCGCACCGGCCGGGACCTCGAACGAGACGTCGCTGAGCGTGTCGGTGGTGGGGTCCGAGCTCACGGTCGCGACGGCCTCGAGCGACGCGAGCGAGACGTCCGCGGCCCCGGGGTAGCGGAAGGTGACGTGGTCGAGGGCGAGGGTCGCGCCGTGGCGGGCGACGTCGTCGGACAGGTCGCTCGCGTCCGGGGCGTCGGTCACGGACGGCTCCAGGTCGAGCACCTCGAGGACGCGCTCGAAGCTGACGAGCGCCGTCATGACGTCGACCTGGACGTTGGAGAGCGCGGTGAGCGGCCCGTAGAGGCGCGCGAGGTAGGCCGTGAGGGCGACGACGACGCCGACGGTGAGCGTGCCACGGATGGCCATGACGCCCCCGAGCCCGTAGACGATCGCGACCGCGACGGACGCGACGGTCGTCAGCGCGACGCGGAAGACCGTGGCGTACATGGCGGCCGTCACCCCGATGTCGCGGACGCGGCCGGCCTGCTCCGCGTACGTCGCGGACTCCTGCTCGGGTCGTCCGAAGATCTTGACGAGGTGGGCACCTGCGACGTTGAACCGCTCGTTCATCATCTGGGCAGCGTCGGCGTTGAGGGTGTAGCTCTCGCGCGTGATCCCGGCGAGCCGACGTCCGACCCAGCGGGCGGGCAGGACGAACACGGGCAGCAGCGCGAGCGCGATGAGCGTGAGCTCCCAGGACATCGAGAGCATCGCGGCGAGCACGAACACGACCGTGAGCAGGTTCGAGAAGACGTTGGACAGCGTGGAGGTGAACGCCTGCTGCGCGCCGAGCACGTCGCCGTTCAGGCGCTGGACGAGGGCCCCGGTGCGGGTGCGGGCGAAGAACGCGAGGGGCATGCGTTGCACGTGGTCGAACACCGCGGTGCGCAGGTCGAGGATGAGGCCCTCGCCCACGCGGGCGGAGAACCAGCGCTCGCCGACGCTGAGCAGCCCGGACGCGAGGGCGATGCCCGCGACGACGAGCGAGATCTCGACGACGACGTCGACCCGCCCGGCCGTGATGCCGTTGTCGATGAGGTACTTGAACAGCAGCGGGGTCACGGCGCCCGCGGCGGCGTTGAGCGCGATGAGCACCAGGAACACGGTGAGCTGCGCCTTGTACGGGCGCGCGAAGCCGAGGATGCGCCGGACGGTGCCGCGGCGGAGCCGCTGCTTGGTGATCGAGGAGTCCTGGCGGAAGGTGCGCATGCCGGAGCCGCCGCCGAAGGATGAGGGGAAGGACACGTGGCCTCCAGGAGGTCGGAGGGAGCAGCGGAGGAGGGGCCTCGACGCCGTTAGTGAGCCTACCTCACCATGAGGTGGTTCACAATGCTTCGGCGGGCGACTAGTCTCGTGCCTGTGACGACAGACATCGACGCCGAGAACGCCGAGTTCCTCACCCTCCTGCACGCCGCGATGCGTGCGGTGCGGCGCGAGGCGGGGGAGCGTCTCGGTCGGGCCCGGACGACCCCGGGGCAGTACCGCATGCTGCGCGCCCTCGCGCACTGCGACGGCCCCCAGCGTCCCAGTGCGCTGGCCTGCATGCTCGACGTCGCCCCCCGGTCCGTCACCTCGAAGGTCGACGACGCCGAGGCCGCCGGGCTCGTGCGCAGGCTGCCCGACCCCACGGACCGTCGAGCGACCCTCGTCGAGCTGACCGAGGACGGCCGACGCACCCTCGCGGCGGTCGCCGCCGAGCGTGAGACCAGCGCAGGGACGCTCCTGTCGCGCCTCGACGCCGACGACCGGCACGAGCTCATCCGCCTGCTGCGCGTCGTGGCCGACGAGCCCGGCCCGGCCCCGGGGCGTGCGCACGAGGCTTGACTGGCAGGATGGACCCATGTTTCGCGTAGGCCTGACCGGCGGGATCGCAGCAGGAAAGTCCGTGGCCCTCGATCGGTTCGCCGAGCTCGGGGCCTGCGTCATCGACGCCGACGTCCTCGCACGCGAGGCGGTCGCTCCCGGCACCGTGGGGCTCGCGGAGATCGTCGAGGCGTTCGGCGACGACGTCCTCGCGCCCGACGGATCGCTCGACCGTGCTCGGCTCGGGACGATCGTGTTCGGCGACGACGCGGCCCGCGGCAGGCTCAACGGGATCGTCCACCCCGAGGTGCGGCGCCTGTCCGCCGAGCGCGAGGCCCTCGTCGCCGCACGCGACCCGCGCGCCGTCGTCGTGCACGACATCCCGCTGCTCGTGGAGACGGGGCAGGCCGAGTCGTTCCACCTGGTCGCCGTGGTCGTGGCTCCCGAGGACGTGCGCCTGCGGCGCCTCGTCTCCGTGCGGGGCATGAGCGAGGACGAGGCCCGGGCGCGCATCGCCGCGCAGGCCACGGACGCCGAGCGGCTCGCGGTCGCCGACGTCACGCTCGACGGTGGCGGCGCCCCGGAGGCGCTGCGCGCCGAGGTCGACGCGCTGTGGGAGCGGATCGTCCAGGAGACGGCCGAGGAGCTCGCGTGACCGTCCTGCTGTCCGGGTTCGAACCGTTCGACGGCGCCGCGACCAACGCGTCCTGGCGGGCCGTGCGTGCGCTGCGCGACGCGTGGCACGGGGACGAGCGGCTCGTCGCGGTCGAGCTCCCGTGCACGTTCGCGGGGGCGTGGCCCGCGTTGCGGGCGGCCGTCGAGGAGCACCGGCCCCGGGTCGTGGTGGCTTTCGGCCTCGCCGCCGGGACGAGCGCGCTCCGCCTCGAGCGCGTCGCGATCAACGTGATCGACGCGCGCATCCCCGACAACGCGGGGGAGGCCCCCGTCGACGTGCCCGTGGTCGAGGGAGGGCCGGTCGGCTACCTCACGACCCTGCCCCTCAAGCCTGCCCTGGTGGCGGTGCGTGAGGCCGGGGTCCCCGTCGCGGTGTCGAGCACCGCGGGGACCTACGTGTGCAACGCGACGTTCTACGACCTCATGCGGTGGGCGGACGGGCGCGACGGCGTCCGGGCCGGGTTCGTGCACGTCCCCGAGGTGAGCGCGACGGGAGCGCCCGGGAGCCAGGGGCCCGACGGCGCGTCCCTGCCTCTCGCCGCGGTCGTCGAGGGGCTGCGGGTCGTCGTCGAGACGGCCCTCGCGGATCTCGACGCCGAGCCCGCGCGCGGCGACGGTCGTCCGGCGCACGTCGCGCCCCTGGCGGTCTCCGGGGGGACCGAGCACTGACGAGGCTGCCTGCCTCCCGGCCGGCGCCCGCGCCTCGGCGGTGACGGTCGCCGGAGGACGGCCGAGGCCCCCCGGTGTGCCTACCTGGGGGCCTCGGCCGTCGTGCTGCGTCGCCCGGTCGTCAGCGCGACGCGGCCGCGCGTCGGCGTGCCAGCAGGACCAGCCACGTGCCGCCCGCGAGGAGCGCCACGGCGATCAGGACGATCACGGCGGTCTGCGCGCCCGTGGCGGCGAGGCCGCCGTCCTCCGTGGCGGCTGCGCCGGGCACGTCCTCGTCCTGCACCGGGTTCGCTGCGCCGGGGGCAGGGGTGACCGGGTCCGCGACGGGCGTGGTCTCGTCGAGCGGGGCCGGGGTGGTGGCCGTCGGCGTGGGGACCAGGCTGCCCTCACCCGGCTCGCCGGGCTCCACGCTCGGCTCGTCGGTCGAGCCGGGCTCGTCGGTGGGGTCGGACGGCTCCTGCCCGCCACCGTCGGTGCCCGTGGTCGGGGGGACGGTCAGGGTGCACCCGAACGCGCCCGAGCCGATCCACGGGTAGCTGTGGTGCTCGAGACCGGCGGGGCCCGCGGCACCGGCGAAGCTCAGGTCGCCTCCGACGTACAGCCGTCCGTTGGTGCTGGTCTTGATCTCGACCGTGCTGCTCGCGGAGGGCACGAGCACGCTGCCGACGAACTGGTCGGCGGTCCCGAGGGTCACCGACGTCGCCTCGGAGAAGTTCCACAGGACGCGGCCCGCGAACGTCCCGATGCTCGCGCTCGTGGCGACGTCGTCGACCCGGCGCGCGTTGAGCGCCTGGTAGTTGGGCGAGAAGTCGACGCCGTCACCCGAGACGTTGATGACGACCGGCGTGCCCGCGGCGAGGCCCGAGTACCTGACCTCGCGGATCGAGTTGAGCTGCGATGCGCTGACGGAGAAGACCTGCGTGCTCCGGGTGCCGTCGCCGACGAACGAGACCGCGTTCCCCTCGATCTGCGTGCGGCCGTTGACCGGGGTGCGGGCGAGGTCCTGGGAGATGCTGCCCAGCGAGCTCCCGAGCGCGGCGTACGGAGCGAGGGCCTTCGCGGAGCCGACGCCTTCCGTGACCTCGGCGGACACGCTCGCGTCGCCCGTGCCGTTCGTCTCGAGGTGGTTCTTGCCGACGATCTTGCCCCCGACGACGACAGCGCCGCCCGGGTCGGTGCCGAAGCCGACCTGCACGGGGCCGCTCTCGAGCGTCAGGTCCTTGCCGACGACGAGCATGGCGGCACCCCCGGCGGGCGTGACGCCCGATCCTCCGCCGACGGTGCCGACGTTGAACTGGCCCGAGGAGAACGTGGCGTCGCCCGCGACGACGAGCAGGCCCTCGGACTCGGCCGCGGCGGGGTGGGCCACGTAGTTCCCCCCGACGTAGACGGCGACGCCCGTGTCCAGCACGAGGTTGCCCGGCCCGGTGGTGATGTCGGGGAAGACGCCGTCAGCGGGGCACGTCGCCGGAGCCTTCGTGGTGGACGCGGGGGCTGCGAAGGCCGCGGGCGCTCCTGCGGCACCGAGCAGGCCTGCGGTCAGCGCACCTGCGGTGAGCAGGCCGAGGAGGGGGCGCTGGGGTGCCCTGCGTGTCGAGCTGAGGAACATCGTCGTCTCCGGGAGAGGGTCGAGGCTGAAAGTAAGGTTTGCGTACTAATCAACGGCACGTCGTGGCCCGCTGTCGGGTTTGGTGAGGGATGTCACGAGAAGCGTGGGATCACCGCGACATTAGGGGCGGCCTTCGCGACACGCCAAATCTTCAACCGGGTGAAAACCGGCGCCGATCCTCACGACGGCGCCTCGGCGGCCGATGGGGCCGACGGGCCGAGCAGCCGGTTGTCGGTGGCTCGCCGTACCGTGGAACCATGCGACCTGTCACCGATCTCCAGCGCACCGTCGCCCCGTTCGAGGTCATCTCCGACTACACCCCGTCCGGAGACCAGCCCACGGCCATCGCCGAGCTCTCCGAGCGCCTGCGCGCGGGGGAGAAGGACGTGGTGCTCCTCGGGGCCACGGGTACCGGGAAGTCGGCGACGACGGCGTGGCTCATCGAGGAGCTGCAACGGCCCACCCTGGTCATGGCGCCCAACAAGACCCTGGCGGCGCAGCTGGCGACCGAGTTCCGGGAGCTGCTCCCCAACAACGCGGTCGAGTACTTCGTGTCGTACTACGACTACTACCAGCCCGAGGCCTACATCGCGCAGACGGACACCTACATCGAGAAGGACTCCTCGATCAACGACGAGGTCGAGCGCCTGCGTCACTCCGCGACGTCGTCGCTGCTGACGCGCCGTGACGTCGTCGTGGTGGCCTCGGTGTCGTGCATCTACGGCCTGGGCACGCCGCAGGAGTACGTCGACCGCATGGTCCGGCTCGACGTCGGGGACCAGGTCGAGCGGGACGCGATGCTGCGCCAGTTCGTCACCATGCAGTACACGCGCAACGACATGGCGTTCACGCGCGGCACGTTCCGGGTGCGCGGCGACACGGTCGAGATCATCCCGGTCTACGAGGAGCTCGCGATCCGCATCGAGTTCTTCGGCGACGAGATCGAGGCGATCCACCTGCTCCACCCGCTCACGGGAGAGGTCGTGCGGTCGGAGACGAGCGTCAACCTGTTCCCCGCGACGCACTACGTCGCCGGCCCGGAGCGCATGGAGCGCGCGATCACGTCGATCGAGACCGAGCTCGAGCAGCGGCTCGCGGAGCTGGAGCGGCAGAACAAGCTCCTCGAGGCTCAGCGTCTGCGCATGCGCACCACCTACGACATCGAGATGATGCGCCAGATCGGGTCGTGCTCGGGGATCGAGAACTACTCGCGGCACATCGACGGGCGAGAGCCCGGCACCGCGCCGCACACGCTGCTGGACTACTTCCCCGAGGACTTCCTCCTCGTGATCGACGAGTCCCACGTGACCGTGCCCCAGATCGGGGCGATGTTCGAGGGTGACATGTCGCGCAAGCGCAACCTCGTCGACCACGGCTTCCGCCTGCCGAGCGCCATGGACAACCGGCCGCTGCGCTGGGAGGAGTTCGTCGAGCGGATCGGGCAGACGGTGTACCTCTCGGCGACGCCGGGCAAGTACGAGCTCTCGATGTCGGACGGCGTGGTCGAGCAGATCATCCGCCCCACCGGTCTGGTCGACCCGGAGATCGTGGTCAAGCCGACCACGGGGCAGATCGACGACCTGCTCCACGAGATCCGTGAGCGGGTCGAGCGCAACGAGCGCGTCCTGGTCACGACCCTGACCAAGAAGATGTCCGAGGACCTCACGGACTACTTCCTGGAGCGCGACGTCCGGGTCCGGTACCTGCACTCCGAGGTCGACACGCTGCGCCGCGTCGAGCTCCTGCGCGAGCTGCGGATGGGGGAGTACGACGTCCTGGTCGGCATCAACCTGCTCCGCGAGGGGCTCGACCTGCCCGAGGTCTCGCTCGTCGCGATCCTCGACGCGGACAAGGAGGGCTTCCTGCGATCGGGCACGTCCCTCATCCAGACGATCGGTCGTGCGGCGCGCAACGTGTCCGGCCAGGTCCACATGTACGCCGACAAGATCACCCCCGCCATGGCCCAGGCGATCGAGGAGACCACGCGGCGCCGCGAGAAGCAGGTCGCGTACAACCTCGAGCACGGTGTGGACCCCATGCCGCTGCGCAAGAAGATCGCCGACGTCACGGACATGCTCGCCCGGGAGGACATCGACACGCAGGAGCTCCTCGCGGGCGGCTACCGGCAGCCCGGCAAGGGTCGCGCCCCGGTCCCCGGCGGCCCCAAGGAGGGGGCGACGTCGAACCGGCTGGCGGGGGTCGCGGCGGGCGAGCTCGCCGACCTCATCCAGGAGCTGAGCGACCAGATGCACGCCGCAGCGGCCGAGCTGCAGTTCGAGCTCGCCGCGCGCCTGCGCGACGAGATCTCCGGGCTCAAGAAGGAGCTGCGGCAGATGCAGTCGGCCACCGCCTGACGACACGCCCTGACGACGGCGACCGCCTGCGCGGGGCGCCGCCGGACGCCAGGGCACCGCCGGACCGACGCCGTCGGCCCGGCGCTCGGGAGAGGACGAGGGATCACATGGCACGCACGGTCCAGATCACGTTCGACGCAGCGGACCCCCGGGCGCTCGCGGCCTTCTGGTGCGAGGCGCTCGGCTACGTCGCGCAGCCACCGCCCGACGGGTTCGACGACTGGGAGGCCGCGATGGCGTCCTGGGGCATGAGCCCGGACCGGTTCAACGCGTTCGCCGCGATCGTGGACCCGGACGGCGTGGGGCCGCGGATCTTCGTCCAGCAGGTCCCCGAGGGCAAGACGGCCAAGAACCGCATGCACATCGACGTGGGGGTCGACGGACAGGGCGACGAGAGGGTGCGCAACGTCCGCTCGCACACGCAGCACCTCGTCTCGCTCGGGGCGACCGTGCTCCAGGAGATGGACGAGGACGGTGAGTTCTGGATCGTCCTGCAGGACCCCGAGGGCAACGAGTTCTGCGTGCAGTGAGCACCTGACGGGCGCCGCGGCGGGAGGCGTGCCGGAAGAACCGCACGGCTCGACGCGTTGTGGGAGGCGAGGGGGCCGGCATCGCACGATGCCCTATGCTTGCTCGGTTGAAGGGGAGTATTCCTGAACACGGTGATGTCGTCATCACGGTCGGCGCAGTCGTCGGCCCGGTGTCACCGGTCCTGCACGGTCACCTCTCGCGGCCGCCTCCGGGCGGTTCGGTGATCCGAGGGCGGAAGAGACCTTCGGTACTCGACGCTACGTACCGGAGGTATGTGTGATGGATGTTCCTGTCTGGATGTGGGTCGCGACGATCGGGGTGATCGTCGCGATGCTGGCCTTCGACTTCGTGGGCCACGTCCGCACCCCGCACGCTCCCACCCTCAAGGAAGCCTCGTGGTGGTCCGCCGGCTACGTCGGGATCGCGGTGCTCTTCGGGGTCGGGATCTGGGCCTACTTCGGCTCGGTCTACGGCGGTGAGTACTTCGCCGGGTACATCACGGAGAAGAGCCTGTCGGTCGACAACCTCTTCGTGTTCGTCCTCATCATGACGAGCTTCCGCGTGCCCAGGCTGTACCAGCAGAAGGTGCTGCTGATCGGGATCACGATCGCGCTGGTCCTGCGCACGATCTTCATCTTCCTGGGCGCCGCGCTGATCGAGAACTTCAGCTGGGTCTTCTACATCTTCGGCGCCTTCCTGATCTACACGGCGTACGCGCAGATCAAGAGTGCGCGGTCGCACGACGAGGAGGAGTACAAGGAGAACGGCGTCCTGCGCCTCACGCGCCGCCTGTTCCCGACGACGGACGCGTACGTCGAGGACCGCATGTTCACCAAGATCGACGGCAAGCGCTACATCACGCCCATGCTCATCGTGATGATCGCGATCGGCAGCGCCGACCTGCTCTTCGCGGTGGACTCGATCCCCGCGATCTTCGGTCTCACGCAGGAGACGTTCCTCGTCTTCGCGGCCAACGCGTTCTCGCTGCTCGGTCTGCGTCAGCTCTACTTCCTGATCGACGGTCTGCTGGACCGCCTCGTGTACCTGGCCTGGGGGCTGGCCGCGATCCTCGGCTTCATCGGGATCAAGCTGCTCATCCACGCGCTGCACAAGAACGAGATCCCGTTCATCAACGGTGGTGAGCACATCACGGCCATCCCGGAGATCTCCACGGCCGTCTCGCTCAGCTTCATCGTGGTCACGCTGGCGATCACCACGATCGCGAGCCTCGCGAAGGACCGTAGCGACCGCCGACAGCTGGAGAAGGAGACCTACTGATGCAGCACGAGCTGCCGTTCTGGTTCGAGGCGGCGTCCCTGACGGCCCTCGTCGTCCTCCTGCTCGTCGACCTGGTGGTCGTGGGCCGTCGGCCGCACGTGCCGTCGATGAAGGAGAGCGGCCTGTGGGTGGCGTTCTACGTCGCCCTGGCACTGGTCTTCGGCGGCCTCGTCGCCCTCGTGGGCGGCAGTGCTCCCGCGGTCGAGTTCTACGCGGGCTGGCTCACCGAGTACAGCCTGTCCGTGGACAACCTCTTCGTGTTCGTCATCATCATGACGAGGTTCGCCGTGCCGCGGGAGCACCAGCAGAAGGTGCTCATGGTGGGGATCATCGTGGCGCTCGTGCTGCGAGGTGCGTTCATCCTCGCGGGCGCCGCGATCATCGCCCAGTTCGTGTGGGTCTTCTACCTCTTCGGGGCGTTCCTGATCTACACCGCGGTCAAGCTGGTCGTGGGCGGGGACGAGCCGGAGGAGTACCAGGAGAACCGGCTGATCCGGTCGCTGCGCCGGGTGCTTCCCCTGTCGCAGACGTACGACGGCGGCAGGCTGCGGACCGTGGTCGACGGCAAGAAGCTCTTCACGCCCATGCTCGTCGTGTTCCTCGCGATCGGCAGCACGGACCTGCTGTTCGCGTTCGACTCGATCCCGGCGATCTTCGGCCTGACGCAGGACCCGTTCATCGTGTTCACGACGAACGTGTTCGCGCTCATGGGGCTCCGCCAGCTCTACTTCCTGCTGGGTGGGCTGCTCGAGCGCCTGGTCTACCTGCCGATCGGGCTGGCGGTGATCCTGGGGTTCATCGGGGTCAAGCTGATCCTCGAGGCGCTGCACGAGAACACGCTGCCGTTCATCAACGGCGGGCAGCACATCGAGGCCGTCCCCACGATCCCGATCTGGCTGTCGCTCGTGGTCATCGTGGGCGCGCTCGGGGTCACGACCGTGGCGAGCCTGCTGCGCACGCGTGCGTCGAGCAGGCTCGCGCCGGTGCCCGACGACGTCGACGCGGCCTCGTAGCGCGCTCGCGTCGGGCGCCTGCTCGCCTGGTACGCGGACGGCCCGCCTCCCCTCGGGGAGGCGGGCCGTCGCGCGTCCGGGGGCGCGTCGCCCGTCGAGGGCGCCGGTGCGGTCAGGCGCGGTCGGCCCAGGGGCCGATGACGGGGGACCAGGGGCGGACGGTCCGGCGGGTGATGACGTGCTCGCGCGCGAACGGGTCGGCGTCGAGCGCCGTCGCGACCGCCCCCTCGTCCGGCGCGTCGACCAGCAGGAGGGCGCCGGCGGGGTTGGCGGCGTCCTGGGCGAGCGGGCCGGACGCGAGCAGCGTGCCGTCGTCGAGCAGCCCGCGCAGGAAGGCGCGGTGCTCTGGGCGGTGCTCGTCCAGGACGGTGGGGCGGTCGGCGTACGTGTAGGTCACGGCGAAGATCGGCATGGCGCTCATTCAAGCACTCTCCGGACCGAGGCCGGCCCCTGGTCCCGGGCCTCGGGGCGGCCCGCCGGACCGGAGGGGGCTACCACCCGCGCTCGCGCCACTCGTCGAGGTGCGGGCGCTCGGCCCCGAGGGTCGTGTCGAGGCCGTGGCCGGGGTACACCCAGGTGGCGTCGTCGTACCGGTCGAAGAGCTTCGTGGTGACGTCGGCGTAGAGCTGGGCGAAGCGCGCGGGGTCGTTCGACGTGCTGCCGACCCCGCCCGGGAACAGGGTGTCCCCCGTGAACAGGTGCACGCGCCCGGGCAGCGAGCCGGGGCCGCTCGCGTGCTCGGGCTCGCGGTAGGCGAGCGCGACGGACCCCGGGGTGTGGCCCCGCAGGCCGATCACCTCGAGGGTGACGTGGCCGAGGACGATCGTGTCGCCGTCGTGCAGCGGGCGCGTGATCGCGACCCCGGTCGCCTCGCTGACGGCCTCCGCGTCCGGGGCGCCTGCGGCGACCGGGGCCCCGGTGACGGCGACGAGCGACTCGAGCGCTCCCACGTGGTCGAGGTGGCGGTGCGTCGTGACGATCAGGTCGAGGCGTGCGTCGGGCGACCCCTCGCGCACGAGGGCGACGAGCCGGTCGGCGTCGGCGGCGGCGTCGACGAGGAGCTGGGCTCCGCCGGCCCGGCAGGTCAGGAGGTAGGTGTTGTTCGCGGAGGGGCCGACGGCCGCCTTGCGGACCTCGAGCTCGTCGAGGACGCGCAGGTCGCTCGGTCCTCCGACCACCACGTCGCCGCCGTAGCCCATGTGCGCTCCCCGTCCCGTCGCTCGAGGCAGCCCGGCCGGGCTGCTCGCGGCCGAGTATGGCACGCGAGGCGGACCGTGTGACGCGTGTCTCGTCCACGCCGGCGGTGCCGTGCGTACGGGTCGGGACGCCGGTCGGCGCGCTGGTCACGGGGCCTGCCGGCGGATCCGGGCCGTCGGGGACGTCGCTCCCGACGGTCGGCGGTGGAACCGAGGGGTCGAACAGGTGTGCGAATGTCAGGGTCGAGGCATACGATGCTTCGGTGAGCAATCGCCTTGTCATCGCTGGTGCCCGCGAGCACAACCTCCGCAACGTCGACCTCGACCTGCCGAGGGACCAGCTCATCGTCTTCACGGGCCTGTCGGGGTCCGGCAAGTCCTCCCTCGCGTTCGACACCATCTTCGCCGAGGGGCAGCGCCGCTACGTCGAGTCGTTGTCCGCGTACGCCCGCCAGTTCCTCGGGCAGATGGACAAGCCGGACGTCGACTTCATCGAAGGGCTCTCGCCCGCGGTCTCGATCGACCAGAAGTCGACCAACCGCAACCCGCGCTCGACCGTGGGCACCATCACCGAGGTCTACGACTACCTCCGCCTGCTGTTCGCGCGCGCCGGCACGCAGCACTGCCCGGTCTGCGGCGAGAAGGTCCAGGCCCAGACGCCGCAGCAGATCGTCGACCGCCTCCTCGAGCTGCCGGAGGGCACGCGCTACCAGGTCCTGGCGCCCGTGGTCCGCGGACGCAAGGGCGAGTACAGCGAGCTCTTCAAGGAGCTGCAGTCCAAGGGGTTCGCGCGCGCACGGGTCGACGGAGAGGTCGTCCAGCTGACGGACCCTCCCACGCTCGAGAAGAAGCTCAAGCACGACATCGAGGTCGTGATCGACCGTCTCGTCTCGCGCGAGGGCGTCCAGCGCAGGCTCACGGACTCCGTGGAGACGGCGCTGGGGCTCGCGGGCGGGCTCGTCGTCGTGGAGCTCGTGGACGCCGACGCGGACGACCCGCAGCGCGAGCGACGCTTCTCCGAGAAGCGCGCGTGCCCCAACGACCACGAGCTCACGCTCGACGAGATCGAGCCGCGCACCTTCTCCTTCAACGCTCCCTACGGGGCGTGCCCCGAGTGCACGGGCATCGGCTTCCGCCTCGAGGTGGACCCGGACCTCGTGATCCCCGACGACGAGAAGTCGCTGGCCGAGGGCGCGGTGGCCCCCTGGGCGCAGATCTCCTCGGAGTACTTCAACCGCGTCCTGACGGCCCTGGCCTCGGACCTCGGCTTCTCCATGGACGTGCCGTGGCGCGCGCTGCCCCAGCGCGCCCAGCAGGCCGTGCTCTACGGCCAGAACCACGAGGTCCACGTCCGGTACAAGAACCGCTGGGGGCGCGAGCGCCAGTACTCGACCGGCTTCGAGGGGGTCGTGACGTTCCTGGAACGCCGGCACGGCGAGACCGAGTCGGAGTGGTCCAAGGAGAAGTACGAGGCGTACATGCGCGAGACGCCGTGCCCGGTGTGCGAGGGCACTCGCCTCAAGCCCGAGGTCCTCGCGGTCAAGGTCGGCGACAAGTCGATCGCGGAGGTCTGCCGTCTGCCGCTGCGCGAGGCCGCTGCGTTCCTTGGCTCGCTCGAGCTGGGCACCCGCCAGAAGGCCATCGCGACCGAGGTCCTCAAGGAGATCGACGCCCGGCTGGGCTTCCTCCTCGACGTCGGCCTGGACTACCTCTCGCTCGAGCGTCCCGCAGGGACTCTCTCGGGCGGCGAGGCGCAGCGCATCCGCCTCGCGACGCAGATCGGCTCGGGGCTCGTGGGTGTGCTGTACGTCCTGGACGAGCCGAGCATCGGGCTGCACCAGCGCGACAACCGTCGCCTCATCGACACGCTGACCCGTCTGCGGGACCTGGGCAACACCCTCATCGTCGTCGAGCACGACGAGGACACCATCCGCGCCGCCGACTGGATCGTGGACATCGGGCCGGGGGCCGGCGAGCACGGCGGCCGCGTGATCCACTCGGGCGACTACGCGGGGCTCCTCGAGGCCCCCGAGTCCGTCACGGGCGCCTATCTCGCAGGACGCCGCAGCATCCCGCTGCCCGCGTCGCGCCGACCCGTGGACAAGGACCGTCAGGTCACGGTCATCGGTGCGCGAGAGCACAACCTCGAGGGCATCGACGTGAGCTTCCCGCTCGGCACCCTGACCGCCGTCACCGGGGTCTCGGGCTCCGGGAAGTCCACGCTGGTCAACTCGATCCTCTACACCGTGCTCGCCAACGAGCTCAACGGGGCGCGGCAGGTCGCTGGCCGTCACCGTCGCATCACGGGGCTCGAGAACCTCGACAAGGTCGTGCACGTGGACCAGGGGCCCATCGGGCGCACCCCGCGGTCGAACCCCGCGACCTACACGGGGGTCTGGGACCACGTCCGCAAGCTCTTCGCCGAGACGAGCGAGGCCAAGGTCCGTGGCTACACGCCCGGGCGCTTCTCGTTCAACGTCAAGGGCGGGCGCTGCGAGGCGTGCTCGGGCGACGGGACCATCAAGATCGAGATGAACTTCCTGCCGGACGTCTACGTCCCCTGCGAGGTCTGCCACGGCGCGCGCTACAACCGCGAGACGCTCGAGGTGCACTTCAAGGGCAAGACCGTGGCGGACGTGCTCGACATGCCCATCGAGGAGGCCTCGGAGTTCTTCGCGGCGGTCCCCACGATCTCGCGGCACCTCAAGACGCTCTCGGAGGTCGGCCTCGGCTACGTGCGCCTCGGTCAGCCGGCGCCCACCCTCTCGGGTGGTGAGGCCCAGCGCGTCAAGCTCGCGAGCGAGCTGCAGAAGCGGTCGACGGGCCGGACGATCTACGTCCTGGACGAGCCCACGACGGGCCTGCACTTCGAGGACATCCGCAAGCTGCTCGCGGTCCTCCAGTCGCTCGTCGACAAAGGCAACACGGTCCTCGTGATCGAGCACAACCTCGACGTCATCAAGAACGCGGACTGGGTCATCGACATGGGCCCCGAGGGCGGTTCCGGGGGAGGTCGGGTCATCGCGGAGGGAACGCCGGAGCAGGTCGCGGCGGTCCCGGCGAGCCACACCGGTCGGTTCCTCGCGGAGGTCCTCACGGGGGACCCGATCCCGGTGGCGCCCCTGCCCAAGAAGTCCTCGTCCGCCACGGCGGGCAAGGCCTCGGCCGCGAAGACGCCTCGGAAGACGGCCGCACGCAAGTCGTCCACGACGGCCGCGGCGAACGAGTCCTCGACGACCGTCAAGGCGTCGGCCGCCCCCAAGGCTGCGGCCCCCAGGAAGGCTGCCGCCCGGAAGGCCGCCGCGGAGAAGGCCGAGCCGACGAGCGACTGAGCTCCGCCGCGGGGTGGCCCGTCTCAGGCGGCGTGCGTGCGCAGCGGGGCGGGTTCGAGCAGGACCGGGAAGTTCACGGACCGTGCCAGGAAGCAGTGGTCGTGCGCGCGGCGATGGACCTCGGCGACGGCCTGGTCGCTGACCTGGGGGCCGTCGTCGACCACGACGTGCGGGTGCAGGGTGACGTCCGTGAACTGTCCCGCGCCGGCCGACTCGACCCGCATGGTGCCCGTCACCTCGTCCGTGTACTCGCGCACGACGATCCCCGCGGCGGACGCTAGGTGCAGGAACCACAGCATGTGGCACTGCGACAGGCTCGCGACGAACAGCTCCTCGGGGCTGTAGCGGGCCGGGTCGCCGCGGAACGCGGGGTCGGCAGTGCCCGGGAGCGTCGGCCTCCCGGCCAGCTCGACGTCGTGGTCCCGGCTGTACGCGGTGTAGGTGGTGGTTCCGGTCTGACCGGCCCCCGTCCAGCGGACGGTCGCGGCGTAGGAGTGAAGGGCGCCCATGCGGTCACCCTAGCGGCGGATCCCCGTTCGTGTGTGACGGGCGTCACGTGCGTCGCCCCGAGGGGGCGGACGTGTGGGTGCACTGTCCTAGGCTGGCAGGCATGGCCGACCCGTCCTCGTACCGCCCCGCACCAGGAGAGATCCCCACGTCACCGGGCGTGTACCGCTTCCGCGACGAGCACGGCCGTGTCATCTACGTGGGCAAGGCCAAGAACCTGCGGGCACGCCTCGGCAGCTACTTCCAGGACCTGACGAACCTGCACTACCGCACCCAGACCATGGTCACGACGGCCGCGTCGGTCGAGTGGACGGTCGTGGGGACCGAGGTCGAGGCGCTCGCGCTCGAGTACTCGTGGATCAAGGAGTTCGACCCGCGCTTCAACGTCAAGTACCGCGACGACAAGTCGTACCCGTACCTCGCCGTGACCCTGGGGGAGCAGTTCCCGCGCGCCCAGGTCATGCGCGGCGCCAAGCGCCCCGGGACCCGGTACTTCGGGCCCTACGGGCACGCCTGGGCCATCCGGGAGACCCTCGACCTGCTGCTCCGTGTCTTCCCGGTCCGCACGTGCTCGGCCGGCGTCTTCAAGCGCGCCCAGCAGACGGGGCGCCCGTGCCTGCTCGGGTACATCGACAAGTGCTCGGCCCCCTGCGTCGGACGGATCTCCCCCGAGGACCACCACGCGCTCGCGGAGGACTTCTGCGACTTCATGGCCGGTGACACCGCCAAGTTCATCCGTCGCGTCGAGGCCAAGATGAAGGAGGCCGCCGCGGCGATGGAGTACGAGCAGGCGGCGCGGCTGCGTGACGACATCCTGGCCCTCGAGCGGGCCATGGAGAAGAACGCCGTGGTGCTGGGCGACGCGACGGACGCGGACATCTTCGCGCTCGCGGGGGACGAGCTCGAGGCCGCGGTCCAGGTCTTCCACGTCCGTGGCGGCCGCATCCGTGGCCAGCGGGGATGGATCGTCGAGAAGGTCGAGGACGTGACCGACGCGGAGCTCGTCGAGCACCTCCTCCAGCAGGTCTACGGCTCGGTCGACGAGGCGCTGGGCGACTCCTCGTCCCCCTCGTCGAGCGTCGTCCCCCGGGAGGTGCTGGTGCCGGTCCTTCCGCCCGACACCGAGCAGGTCGTGGCGTGGCTCACGGGTCTGCGCGGGGCGAAGGTCGACGTCCGCGTGCCTCAGCGGGGGGACAAGCGAGAGCTCGCGGCGACGGTGCACAAGAACGCCGAGCACGCCCTCGCGCTGCACCGCACCCGTCGCGCGGGCGACCTCACGACCCGCAGCCAGGCCCTGCGCGAGATCCAGGAGGCGCTGGGTCTGGAGACCGCGCCGCTGCGCATCGAGTGCTACGACGTGTCCACGACGCAGGGCACGCACCAGGTCGCGTCCATGGTGGTCTTCGAGGACGGGCTCGCGCGCAAGAGCGAGTACCGCCACTTCGCGATCCGTGGGCCGGAGGGGCTGGGGGCGCGCGACGACACCGCGGCCATGCACGAGGTCATCACCCGTCGGTTCAAGCGGTACCTCGCGGACCGCTCGCAGGCGACGGACGTCGAGATGGACCTGGGGGCGGACGACGACACGGCACACGACGCCGACGCGGTCGCCGCGGGGTACGTACCCCGGTCGGGCGAGGTGGGCGCCGACGCCCCGGCAGGTCGCGCGGCACGCTTCGCCTACCCGCCCAACCTCGTCGTCGTCGACGGCGGGCCTCCCCAGGTCGCGGCGGCCGCCCGGGCGCTCGCCGAGCTCGGGATCGACGACGTCGCGCTGTGCGGGCTCGCGAAGAGGCTCGAGGAGGTCTGGCTGCCGGGGGAGGACTACCCCGTGATCCTGCAGCGCAGCTCCGAGGGGCTCTACCTGCTCCAGCGCGTCCGTGACGAGGCGCACCGGTTCGCGATCTCCTACCACCGCAAGAAGCGCGGCAAGGCCATGACCGCCTCCGCCCTGGACGACGTCCCCGGGCTCGGGCCGGCACGCAAGAAGGCGCTGCTGACCCATTTCGGTTCGCTCAAGCGTCTGCGTGCGGCGTCGGCCGAGGAGATCGCGACGGTCCCCGGGATGGGGGCGGCGACCGCGGCCGCGGTCGTGGCGGCGCTGCGGCCGGCCTCGTCGCAGGCGACCGGCAGCGCAGGGGCCGACGAGCCGTCGGCCTCCGCGCCGGGGGAGGCCCCGCCCGTCGGCGCGGCACCTGCCCCGTCCACGCCCGACGGCGCCGCGCCCCGTGAGCCCGACGCGTCCGCACCGCGCACCGGCGGGACGGGCACGTCCGACGCCCTCCCGCCCGAGGGGCGCGACGCCGTCGGGCAGGGCGGTGGCAGCGCCGCGGCGGACACGCCCGGCGCGGCCGCCGGGCCCGGGGCTCCGTGAGCGGCTGGCATGCTGGTGACATGAGCTCCGAACCCGCCCCGACGACCGTCCCCCAGGGCATCCCCGTGATCGAGGCGGCCACGCCCGCCCCCGAGCGGTCCGACGCCGAGGTCCTCGTGATCACCGGGATGTCCGGCGCCGGACGCAGCCGGGCCGCCGCGGTGCTCGAGGACCTCGACTGGTACGTCGTGGACAACATGCCCCCGCGCATGCTCGTGCCCCTCGTCGACATGATGACGCGCGCCGGGTCCAGCGTGCAGCGGATCGCCGCCGTCGTCGACGTGCGCGGCGGAGGGTTCTTCACCGACCTCCTCGACGTGCTCAAGCACCTGAGGGACGCCGGGGTCTTCTACCGCATCCTGTTCCTCGACGCGTCCGACGAGGTCCTCGTGCGCCGGTACGAGCAGGTGCGGCGCCCGCACCCGCTGCAGGGAGACGGGCGCATCCTGGACGGCATCGCCGAGGAGCGACGCCTCGTCTCGAGCGTCGAGGAGCGTGCGGACGTCGTGATCGACACCTCCGAGCTCAACGTCCACGACCTCGCCCGCGAGGTCCGCGCGGCCGTGGCCGAAGGAACTCCGGAGACGCTGCGGATCAACGTGGTCTCGTTCGGGTTCAAGTACGGCATCCCGCTCGACGCCGACCACGTCGTCGACATGCGGTTCCTCGCCAACCCGTACTGGATCACCGAGCTGCGGCACCTCACGGGCCGGGACGAACCCGTGCGCGACTACGTCCTCGCCCGCCCCGGCGCCCTCGAGTTCGTCGACCGGTACGTGAGCGCGCTCGAGCCGGTCCTCGCGGGGTACCTCGCCGAGGAGAAGCGCTACGTGACCATCGCCGTGGGCTGCACCGGGGGCAAGCACCGCTCGGTCGCGATCTCGGAGGTGCTCGCGCAACGGCTGAGAGCCCTCGGCCAGCGCGTCACCGTCACTGCCCGCGACCTCGGCAAGGAGTAGCCCGTGCCACTCGTCAACCCGGCGGTCGTGGCCCTCGGCGGCGGGCACGGCCTGTCCGCGACGCTCTCGGCCCTGCGGCTCATGTCCGACCGCATCACGGCCGTGGTGACCGTCGCCGACGACGGCGGGTCCTCCGGGCGCCTGCGGGCCGAGCTCGGCGTCCTGCCCCCCGGAGACCTCCGGATGGCGCTCGCGGCCCTGTGCGACGACTCCGAGTGGGGACGGACGTGGAGCTCGGTCCTGCAGCACAGGTTCTCCTCGAGCGGCGACCTCGACCAGCACGCGGTCGGCAACCTCCTGATCGTCGCGCTGTGGGAGCTGCTGGACGACCCGGTCGCGGGGCTGGACTGGGTCGGCAAGCTGCTCGGGGCCCGGGGGCGGGTCCTTCCCATGGCCGCGGTCCCGCTCGGCATCGAGGCCGACGTCCGGACGGGGGACGGGCTCGCCACGATCGTGGGGCAGAGCCAGGTCGCCCTGACCCACGAGCGGATCGAGCAGCTCCGGCTCGTGCCGCCCGACCCGCCCGCCTGCCCCGAGGCCGTGGAGGCGGTGATGGCGGCCGACTGGGTCGTCCTGGGGCCGGGGTCCTGGTACTCCTCGGTCATGCCGCACCTGCTCGTACCCGAGCTGGCGCGCGCGCTGCACGACACCTCGGCCCGGCGCTGCGTCGTCCTGAACCTCTCGAACACCTCGGGGGAGACGTTCGGCCTGACCGCGACCGACCACCTCGAGGCGCTGCACAAGCACGCGCCCGACCTGCGTATCGACGCGGTGATCGCGGACCCCAGCGCGGCGGAGGACATCGGGCTCCTCGTCGACGAGTCGGCGAGGACAGGGGCGCGCCTGCTGCTGCGCCAGGTGGGGCGCTCGGACGGGACCCCGCAGCACGACGCGCTGCGCCTCGCCGCCGCCCTGCGCGACGTCTTCGACGGCTTCCTGGGGGACGTGGGGACCTCGGCGCGCTGAGCGGGAGCCGACCAGCCCGGGATCGGCCTGCACCCGCCTGCACCGGTCACCGACGGACAGCCTTGCCCGCCCCGGCGCGAGGACACCGCACGGTCCCCGGCGCCCTATGCGGGCGCGTGAACGGTCAGCCGCACCAGCGGCTCGTGCCCCGCGTCGGGACGTCCCTCGTGGCAGAAGGCGGTCACGATCGTTGCTCGTTGATGGGAGGATGTCGCCATGGCGTTGACGGCACAGGTGAAGGACGAGCTCGCGCGACTCAAGGTGGACAAGACCTCCTGCCGCAAGGCGGAGGTCTCGGCCATGCTCCGGTTCTCGGGAGGGCTGCACATCATCTCGGGGCGCATCGTGATCGAGGCGGAGCTCGACACGGCGATCGCGGCCCGGCGGCTCCGGCAGACGATCAGCGACGTGTACGGGCACACGAGCGAGCTGATCGTGGTGTCGGCGGGGGGGCTGCGACGCGGCAGCCGCTACGTCGTGCGGGTCGTCAAGGACGGTGAGTCCCTGGCCCGGCAGACGGGCCTGCTCGACAACCGTGGACGGCCCGTGCGCGGGCTGCCGCCGCAGGTGGTCTCGGCGGGCGTCGGCGAGGCCGAGGCGGCGTGGCGTGGTGCGTTCCTCGCGCACGGCTCGCTGACCGAGCCGGGCCGCTCCTCGGCGCTCGAGGTGACGTGCCCCGGACCCGAGGCCGCGCTCGCGCTCGTCGGTGCCGCCCGGCGCCTGGGGATCTCCGCGAAGGCTCGCGAGGTGCGGGGGGTCGACCGGGTCGTGATCCGGGACGGCGAGGCGATCAGCGCGATGCTGACCCGGCTCGGGGCCCACGAGACCGTCGTGGTCTGGGAGGAGCGTCGCCAGCGCCGCGAGGTGCGCGGCACCGCGAACCGGCTCGCGAACTTCGACGACGCGAACCTGCGCCGTTCGGCTCGTGCTGCGGTCGCCGCGGGCGCCCGTGTCGAGCGCGCGTTCGAGATCCTCGGCCCGGACCTCCCGGACCACCTCCGTGAGGCCGGCGAGCTGCGGCTCGCGCACAAGCAGGCCTCGCTCGAGGAGCTGGGACAGCTCGCCGAGCCGCCGCTGACCAAGGACGCCGTGGCGGGTCGTATCCGCCGGCTGCTGTCGACCGCGGACAAGCGCGCGGCCGAGCTCGGCATCCCGGACACCGAGGCGGGCCTGAGCCCGGACCTGCTCGACGTCTGACCCGTCCCACCGGCCACCTGCGAAGGGGGCGCGCGCCCGTCGGGCACGCGCCCCCTTCGCCGTGTCGTGGGCAGGGCTCGTGGGGTGCGGGCGGGGCGGCCCGGGGGAGCCCGGCGCGTCCGGGGTCCTTGCCGCGCGGCCCTGTGGGAGCGCTTGCGTGCTCCGACCCCGACCCCTCCCGCGACAGCCCGGCAGGGGGCCCGGTGTGACCGCCGTCTCTGACCTCGGTCACATCCCACGGTGCGTTCCCGGTCGTCTCAGATCCGTGTCCAGGTCACGTGATGGGGGGCTTCGGGTATAGGATCGGGGATGTCAGGTGACAAAGACGTGCTCCTTCACTGAGGTCTTCGGGACCCTGTTGAGCCGCAGCTGTCGCTGTGGCCCTGCGAGATTCCCGGAGTCCACGCCGCGAGGCATCGGTGGGGGAGTACTTCGCCGTTACCACCTACGTACGCCGTAGTACGTGATCGTTCGGCATCAACCGTGTGCGTCGGAAACACCGGCGCGCCCTGAGGAGGGCATTGTGACCATCCGCGTCGGTATCAACGGCTTCGGTCGTATCGGACGTAACTTCTTCCGCGCCATCATCGCGTCGGGGGCGGACATCGAGATCGTGGGTGTCAACGACCTCACGGACAACAAGACGCTCGCGCACCTGCTGAAGTACGACACCGTCCTGGGTCGTTTCCCGCTGAGCGTCGACTTCGACGAGAACAACATCATCGTCGACGGCAAGGCCATCCGCGCCCTCGAGGAGCGCGACCCCGCGAAGCTCCCCTGGGGCGAGCTGGGCGCTGACATCGTCATCGAGTCGA
Source organism: Oerskovia sp. 140933 (assembly GCF_059651515.1). NCBI lineage: Bacteria > Bacillati > Actinomycetota > Actinomycetes > Micrococcales > Cellulomonadaceae > Oerskovia > Oerskovia sp. 140933. The sequence goes on along the minus strand of NZ_JAMXIO010000004.1, from coordinate 142,002 downwards.
CCGGCTTCTTCACCGACGCGACCAAGGCGAAGGCTCACATCGAGGCCGGCGCCAAGAAGGTCATCATCTCCGCTCCGGCGAAGAACGAGGACGGCACCTTCGTCGTCGGCGTGAACCACGAGCAGTACGACCCCGCGACGCAGCACATCATCTCCAACGCGTCGTGCACCACGAACTGCCTCGCCCCGATGGCCAAGGCCCTCAACGACGCGATCGGCATCGAGCGTGGCCTCATGACCACGATCCACGCGTACACGGGTGACCAGAACCTGCAGGACGGCCCCCACAAGGACCTGCGTCGTGCCCGTGCGGCCGCGCAGAACATCGTCCCCACCTCGACTGGTGCGGCCAAGGCCGTCGCCCTCGTGCTCCCCGAGCTCAAGGGCAAGCTCGACGGCTTCGCGATGCGCGTCCCCGTCATCACGGGTTCGGCCACGGACCTCACCTTCACCGCCTCGAAGACCGTCACGGTCGAGGAGGTCAACGCTGCGGTCAAGGCTGCTGCCGAGGGCCCGCTCAAGGGCGTCCTCAAGTACGTCGACGACGACATCGTCTCCTCGGACATCGTCACGGACCCGCACACCTCGATCTTCGACTCGAAGCTCACCAAGGTGAGCGGCGACCTGGTCAAGGTCGTCGCGTGGTACGACAACGAGTGGGGCTACTCCAGCTCGCTCGTCTCGCTCACGCAGTACGTGGGTGCTCGTCTCTGATCTCCGTCCCTGCGACGTGAGGTGAATTCTGCGTCCGCGTGCGTGGCCGGCCCGATTGGCCGCCCATGCACGCGGACGCAGTCATGTGTGACGTGACCTGTTTCGACCTGTTCAGACCAGGAGTGTGCTCATGAAGACCATCGACTCCCTCGGCGACCTGCGCGGCAAGCGCGTGCTCGTCCGTTCGGACTTCAACGTCCCCCTCGACGGGACGACCATCACGGACGACGGCCGTATCCGCGCCGCGCTCCCCACGCTCAAGCGGCTGACCGACGCCGGTGCGAAGGTCGTCGTGACCGCGCACCTCGGTCGCCCCAAGGGTGAGCCCGACGCCAAGTACTCCCTCGCCCCCGTCGCGGCCCGCCTGGGCGAGCTGCTCGGCGCCCCCGTGACGCTCGCGCAGGACACCGTCGGCGAGTCCGCCAAGGCCACGGTCGCCGCGCTGGGCGACGGCGAGGTCGCGCTGCTCGAGAACATCCGCTTCGACCCCCGCGAGACCTCGAAGGTCGACGCCGAGCGCGAGTCGCTCGCCGCCGACCTCGCCTCGCTCGCCGACGCGTACGTCTCGGACGGCTTCGGCGTCGTGCACCGCAAGCAGGCGTCGGTCTACGACATCGCCAAGGTGCTGCCGTCCGCCGTGGGCGAGCTGGTGCTCAAGGAGGTCGACTCCCTCAAGAAGGCGACCGAGGACCCCGCGCGCCCCTACGTCGTCGTGCTCGGTGGCTCGAAGGTCTCCGACAAGCTGGGCGTCATCGCCAACCTGCTGACCAAGGCGGACCGCCTGCTCATCGGTGGCGGCATGGTCTTCACGTTCCTCGCGGCCAAGGGCTACTCGGTGGGCAACTCGCTCCTCGAGACGGACCAGATCGACACCGTGAAGGGCTACCTCGCGGACGCCGAGAAGGCGGGCGTCGAGATCGTCCTGCCGACCGACATCCTCGCGGCCGACTCGTTCGCCGCCGACGCGCCCTACGAGGTCGTGCCCGCGGACGCGATCCCGGACGACAAGATCGGCCTGGACATCGGCCCCGAGTCGCAGAAGCTGTTCGCGAGCAAGATCGTCGACGCCAAGACCGTCGTCTGGAACGGCCCCGCAGGCGTGTTCGAGTTCGAGGCGTTCTCCGGTGGCACCCGTGCTGTCGCGCAGGCCCTGGTCGACGCGACCGCGAACGGCGCGTTCACGATCGTCGGCGGCGGCGACTCCGCTGCGGCCGTGCGCATCCTCGGCTTCGACGAGGCCGGCTTCAGCCACATCTCGACCGGTGGCGGCGCGAGCCTGGAGTTCCTCGAGGGCAAGTCCCTCCCGGGGCTCGCGGTTCTCGAGGCCTGACCCCCACCCCCGCAGCCTCACGGCTCACAGAAGGTAGACACCATGACTGATGCACGTACCCCGCTCATCGCGGGCAACTGGAAGATGAACCTGGACCACCAGGAGGCCATCCACACGGTCCAGAAGCTCGCCTGGGCCCTCAAGGACGCCAAGCACGACTTCTCGGCGGTCGAGGTCACGGTGCTCGCACCGTACACGGACCTGCGCAGCGTGCAGACGCTCGTCGACGCCGACAAGCTCGAGCTGACGTACGGCGCGCAGGACGTCTCGCAGCACGTCTCGGGTGCCTACACGGGTGAGATCTCGCCCGTGTTCCTGAGCAAGCTGGGCGTGACCTACGTCGCGATCGGGCACTCTGAGCGCCGCCAGTACCACGGCGAGGACGACGCGCTCGTCAACGCCAAGTCGAAGGCCGCCCTGGCCCACGGCCTGATCCCGATCATCTGCGTCGGCGAGGCGCTCGAGGTCCGCAAGGCCGGTGAGCAGGTGTCCTACACGCTCGCGCAGGTCGACGGCGCCCTCGAGGGTCTCTCGGCCGAGGACGCCGCCAAGGTCGTCATCGCGTACGAGCCCGTCTGGGCCATCGGCACGGGCGAGGTCGCCACGCCGCAGGACGCGCAGGAGGTCGCCGGCGCGATCCGTGCCCGTCTCGCGGAGCTGTACTCCGCCGAGGTGGCGGACGCCGTCCGCGTCCTCTACGGCGGTTCGGTCAAGTCGTCGTCGATCGCCGAGCTCATGAAGGAGCAGGACGTCGACGGCGCACTGGTCGGCGGCGCGAGCCTCGACCCGGAGGAGTTCGCGAAGATCGCGCGCTTCCAGTCGCACCAGACCGGGGCCTGATCCCCGTCGCTGCCGGGTCGTGCCAGGCGGCGCGACCCGGCAGCGTCGCCTCCGCGCACCGCGGAGGACTCTCCTCGCGGTAGCCCGACACGCACGGTGACCTGTCCGCCAGCATCGACCACCCGGTGGATCGGTTCGTCGGATCGGCCCCGCGTCGCCTACCCTTGTCCTCGGTGCCGCACCTGCGCCTCGCAGGTCGGTCCAGGACAACCGTGCGGTCCGCTCTCGACTTCTCGACGTGGACCCAGAGCCAAGGACGTACTCGTGGACGCGCTGCGCATCATTCTCCAGATCCTGCTGGTCATCACCAGCGGCTTCTTGACCCTCCTCGTGCTGATGCACAAGGGCAAGGGCGGCGGCCTGTCCGACATGTTCGGTGGCGGCATCTCGAGCAGCGCAGGCAGCTCGGGGGTGGCCGAGCGGAACCTCAACCGCATCACCATCACGTTCGCGATCACGTGGACCGTCGTGATCGTCCTCCTGGGGCTCATCCAGAAGGTCAGCTGACCCTGCGCCGCACCGGCGGCACGGGGTAGGGAACCGTTCCGGGACGCGGACGGTCGTGAGTCAGGGGAGTGAAGTCGTGGCTGGTGGCAGTGCTATCAAGGGGTCTCGCGTCGGTGCGGGCCCGCTGGGGGAGACGGAGCGGGGCGACATCGCACCGCGTGTCTGGGTCGCCTACTGGTGCGCCAACGGTCACGAGACCCGGCCCAGCTTCTCGTCCGAGGCGGAGATCGTCACGCCAGAGACCTGGGACTGCCCGCGCTGCGGCCTGCCCGCGGGCCTCGACCCGGCGAACCCGCCCAGCGCGCTGCGCAACGAGCCGTACAAGACGCACCTCGCGTACGTGAAGGAGCGCCGGAGCGACGAGGACGGGGTCGCGCTGCTCGAGGAGGCGCTCGCCGCGCTCCGAGCACGCCGCGGCCGCTAGGCCCCTCACCACACGTCGTCACCGTCCCGCCCGGGCAGGGCAGGACACACCGCACAGCGGGGCCCGTCCATGTCGGACGGGCCCCGCTGTGCTGCATCCTGCGAGTTCTCCCGGGCGCTCCGGTGCTCCCGGGAGCGACCTGGGCCGACGGACGGGCTGCCGCCGGCCCGTCCGGTCAGGACACGCGGCCGCTCGCTGCGAGGTCGACGAGCCACAGCGTGCGCTGCGTCCCGAGCGCCCCGGCCGCCGGGGTCGTGCTCACGGGGTCCCCTGCGAGGGCCGAGGCCACCGCAGGGGCCTTCTCCGCGCCCGCGGCGACGACCCAGACCTCCTGGGCCGCCTGGATCGCGGAGAACGTCAGCGAGACGCGCTCCGGCGGCGGCTTGGGGGAGTCGTGCACCCCGGTCGTCGTCCCCTGCGCGTCGAGCCCCGCGTTCCCGGGGAACAGCGACGCGACGTGCCCGTCCGGGCCCATGCCCAGCAGGAGGACGTCGAACGCGAGGTGCGTGGCGCCGTCGGGCGTGAAGCGCGAGATCTCGTCCGCGTACAGCGCGGCCGACTCCTCGGGGGTCCCGACGCCGTCACCCGGCGCGGGCACGACGTGCACGTTCTCCGGGGGCAGGGTCGGCAGGTGGTCGAGCAGGGCCTCGCGCGCCTGCGTCTCGTTGCGCTCGGGGTCACCCGTGGGCAGGAACCGCTCGTCGCCCCACCACAGGTGGACGCCCGTCCAGTCGACGGCGTCGCGCACCGGGTGCGCGGCCACGGCCGCGAGCGAACGGATGCCGACCGTCCCGCCCGTGAGGACCACGTGGACCGGGGTGCGCACGGACTGGATGTCGAGGACGCGGGTCAGGAGCCGGGCCGCGACGGCCTCGGCGAGCACGCCCGCGTCCGGGTGCACGACGACGAGCCGTGGCCCGTGCGACGGGGACGCAGCCCCGGAGCCGGCCGTCATTCGCCGATCCTTGCCAGGCCCTTGGTGAGGACCTCGCCGTAGACCTCGTCGGGGTCCAGCCGGCGCAGCTCCTCGGTGAGGCACTCCTCGAGCTGGCGCAGGGGCAGCGAGAGGCGGCGGTCCGGCTGCCCGGGCTGGGTCAGCGTCACGATGCGCCCGTCGGGGCGGGACAGCACCACGGGCCCGCCCTTGCGCTCGAGCGTCACCTTGGTGATGCCCTCGACGCCACGACGGCGGACGAGCCGGACCGGGCACCGGAGCTGCTGGGCGAGCCATGCCGCGAGGATGTCGACCGAGGGGTGGTGCTCCTCGCCCTCGACCTCGACCGCGGTCACCGACTCGTACGGCGGCTGGTCGAGCGCGGCCGCGATGAGGCCGCGCCACAGGGTCACGCGGGTCCATGCGAGGTCCGTGTCGCCCGGGTGGTGGCTCTTGCTCAGGCGCTGGAGCGTCTGGAGCGACTTGCCGGCGTTGACCGCGTCCGTGATGCGGCGGTGGGCCATCTGGCCGACCGGGTCCGCCGACGGGTTGTCAGGCGTCTCGCGGGGCCACCAGGCCACGATCGGGGCGTCCGGGAGCAGGAGCGGCATCACCAGGGTGTCGGTGTGCGCGACCAGCGGACCCGAGGGACGCAGGATGATGACCTCGCTGGCCCCCGCGTCCCCCCCGATGCGGATCTGGGCGTCGAGCCGGGCCGTCGTGCGCTTGTTGGCGGGCGCGACGACCACGACACGGCAGGGGTGCTCGCGCGAGGCGCCGTTGGCCGCGGCGACCGCGTCCTCGACGTCGGCCTCCTCGGCCAGGACGACGAGGGTCAGGACGCGCCCGAGGGCCACGGCACCGCCCTCGTCGCGCAGCTTCACGAGGCGCTTGTTGACCGCATTGGTCGTCGTCTCGGGGAGATCGATGATCATGAGGTGGGGCTCCAGTTCGAGGTCCGGCCGGGGTTCCGGGGCAGGCGGGAGATCGGTGCGGTCACGGGCGTCGCCAGGTGCGGCCGTCGCGGGCCATCATCTCGTCGGCCGACTCCGGACCCCAGGTGCCCGAGCGGTAGGGGTCGGGCGCGCCCTTGGACTCCCAGAACGCCGTGATCGGGTCGAGGATCTTCCAGGAGAGCTCGACCTCCTCGTGGCTCGGGAAGAGCGGCGGGTCACCCAGCAGGACGTCGAGGATGAGCCGCTCGTAGGCCTCGGGGGAGGACTCGGTGAACGCGTGGCCGTAGCCGAAGTCCATCGTCACGTCGCGGACCTCCATGGCGGTCCCGGGCACCTTGGCACCGAAGCGGATCGTCACCCCCTCGTCGGGCTGGACCCGGATCACGAGCGCGTTCTTGCCCAGCTCGGACGTCGCGGAGGACTCGAACGGCAGGTGCGGGGCCGACTTGAAGACGACAGCGATCTCCGTCACGCGGCGTCCCAGGCGCTTGCCCGTGCGCAGGTAGAACGGGACCCCGGCCCAACGACGGTTGTCGATGTCGACGCGGATCGCGGCGAACGTCTCGGTCGTGGACTCGGGCGAGATGCCGTCCTCCTCGAGGTACCCGACGACCTCCTCGCCACCCTGCCACCCGGCCGAGTACTGGCCGCGCGAGGTGTGGCGGCCCAGGTCGCGCGGGAGCCGCACGGCCGAGAGGACCTTGAGCTTCTCGGCGCGCAGCGACTCGGCGTCGAACGAGACGGGCTCCTCCATCGCGGTCAGCGCGAGGAGCTGGATGAGGTGGTTCTGGATGACGTCGCGGGCGGCGCCGATCCCGTCGTAGTACCCGGCGCGGCCACCGATGCCGATGTCCTCGGCCATGGTGATCTGGACGTGGTCGACGTAGTGCGCGTTCCAGATGGGCTCGTAGAGCTGGTTGGCGAACCGCAGCGCCAGCATGTTCTGGACGGTCTCCTTGCCCAGGTAGTGGTCGATGCGGAAGACCGAGTCCGGCGAGAAGACCTTGGAGACGACGTCGTTGAGCTCGCGCGCGCTGGTCAGGTCGTGGCCGAACGGCTTCTCGATGACCACGCGGCGCCACGCGTCCTCGCCCGAGCGCGACAGCCCCGAGCGCGAGAGCTGCTCGCACACCAGGGGGAACGCGCTGGGCGGGACCGAGAGGTAGAACGCGTGGTTGCCGCCCGTGCCGCGCTCCTTGTCGAGCTCCTCGACGGTGGTGCGCAGGCGCTCGAACGCCTGCTCGTCGTCGAACTCGCCCTGGACGAACCGGATGCCCTCGGCGAGCTGCTTCCACGTCGCCTCGCGGAACGGCGTGCGCGCGTACTGCTCGACGGCGTCGCGCACCACCTTGGCGAAGTCCTGGTCGGCCCAGTCGCGGCGGGCGAAGCCCGTGAGCGCGAAGCCGGGCGGCAGGAGGCCGCGGTTGGCGAGGTCGTACACGGCGGGCATGAGCTTCTTGCGGGCGAGGTCGCCCGTGACGCCGAAGATCACGAGGCCGCTGGGCCCGGCGATGCGGGGGAGTCGAAGGTCACGCGGGTCGCGCAGCGGGTTGTGCTCTGCGCTGATCTTTGCCGGTCTCAACTGATGTCACCGTTCTCGTCGGCGGGGGATGGGATGGTCGGGCGGCCCGTCCGGCGGACCGGGACAGAGCCTAGGTGGTGGTCGTGGGTGACCACGGGGGCGTCCAGGTCCGCGGACGCCGGTGCGGCGCCGTGCGGTGCGCCGGTCGCGCGGGAGGAGGTCACGGTGCGCCGTCGCCCGCGCGGGCGAGACCCGCGGCGACGGTGCTGAGCAGCTCGGTCCAGCTGGCCTCGAACTTCTGGACGCCCTCCGCCTCGAGGTGCTCGGTGACCTGGTCGAGGGAGACCCCGAACGACTCGACGGCCTCCAGGGTCGAGCGCGAGGCGGTGTAGGTGTCCGCGACGGTGTCGCCGAGCACGACACCGTGGTCCGCGAACGCGTCGAGCGTGGCCTGCGGCATGGTGTTCACCACACCGGGAGCGATCAGCTCGTCGACGTACATGGTGTCGCGGTAGTCCGGGTTCTTGACGCCCGTCGAGGCCCACAGGGGCCGCTGCGGGTGGGCGCCCGCGGACTCCAGCGCGCGCCACCGGTCGGTCTGGACGAGCTGCTCGTAGGCCTCGTACGCGAGCCGCGCGTTGGCGATCGCGGCGCGGCCGCGCTGTTCCAGGGCCTCGGGGGTCCCGATCGCGGTCAGGGCGGGGTCGACCGCCGAGTCCACGCGCGAGACGAAGAACGAGGCGACCGAGGCGATGCGCGTCACGTCGTGGCCGGAGTCGCGGGCCTGCTCGAGCCCCGCGAGGAAGGCGTCCATGACCTGGCGGTAGCGGGCCAGGGAGAAGATGAGCGTCACGTTGACGCTGATGCCCTGGGCCAGAGTGCGCTCGATCGCGTCGAGGCCCTCGACCGTGGCGGGGATCTTGATGAGGACGTTGGGACGGTCGACCGTCCGCCACAGGCGGACAGCGGTCTCGACCGTGCGGTCGGCGTCGCGGGCCAGGCGCGGGTCGACCTCGATCGAGACGCGGCCGTCCACCCCGTCGGTCGCGTCGTAGACCGGCCGCAGGACGTCGGCCGCCTCGCGGACGTCGTCCGTGGTGATCCGTTCGACCGCTGCCTCGACGTCGGTCCCGGCGGCGGCCAGCTCGGCGAGCTGTGCGTCGTAGGCGTCGCCCGCCGCGAGGGCGCCCGCGAAGATCGTGGGGTTGGTCGTGACACCGACGACCGCCCGCGAGGAGATCAGCTCGGCGAGCCCTCCGCCGCGCAGGCGTTCACGGGAGAGGTCGTCCAACCAGATGGAGACTCCCGCCTCCGACAGCTCACGGACGGGTGCTGGCGCAGTGCTGTGCTGGACGGACATGGCTCTCCCTCTCGTCGTCTGGCGGCCGTCCTCACGGACGGTCCAGGAGGGGGCGGGCGATGACCGCCCCCTCCTGGAATCTACGGATGGTCAGAGCTGGTCGCCAGTGCCACCGACCGAGGGGATGGGAGCGCCACCGGGGGCCGCACCCGTGCGGGCCGCCTCGATCGACTCCTTCGCGGCGGCCGCGACGGCCTCGGACGTGATCCCGAACTCGCGGTAGAGGATCTTGTAGTCCGCCGACGCCCCGTAGTGCTCGAGGCTCACGGAGCGGCCGGCGTCGCCGACCAGGTCCCGCCAGCCCTGGGCGATGCCCGCCTCGACCGAGACGCGTGCCTTGACGGCCGCCGGGAGCACGCTCTCGCGGTGCTCGGGGCTCTGCGCGTCGAACCACTCGCGGCTCGGCAGGGAGACCACGCGGGCCGAGATGCCGTCGGCGGCGAGCTGCTCGCGCGCCTCGACCGCGAGCTGGACCTCGGAGCCCGTGCCGATGAGGATCACGTCGGGCGTGCCCTCGGTGTCGAGCAGCACGTAGCCGCCCCGGGCGGTGCCCGACGCGTCGGCGAAGCCGTCCGTGCCGCGGGGGAACGTCGGGACGTTCTGGCGGGTCAGGATGAGGCCGGCCGGGCGGTCGGTGTGCTCGAGGATCGTGCGCCAGGCCCAGGCGGTCTCGTTGGCGTCGGCCGGGCGGACGACGTCGAGGCCGGGGATGGCGCGCAGCGCGGCGAAGTGCTCGATGGGCTGGTGCGTGGGGCCGTCCTCGCCCAGGCCGATCGAGTCGTGCGTCCAGACGAACGTGGACGGGATCTCCATGAGGGCCGCGAGGCGTACCGCGGGGCGCATGTAGTCGGAGAACGTGAGGAACGTGCCGCCGTAGGCGCGGGTACCGCCGTGCAGGACGATCCCGTTGAGGATCGAGCCCATGGCGTGCTCACGGATGCCGAAGTGCAGCGTGCGGCCGTACTCGTGCCCGGGGAACTTCTTGGTCGCGTGCTCGGCCGGGACGAACGAGGGCTCGCCGTCCATGGTCGTGTTGTTCGAGCCTGCGAGGTCGGCAGAGCCGCCCCAGAGCTCGGGCAGCGTGTCGGCCAGGGCCGAGAGGACCTTGCCGGAGGCGGCGCGCGTCGCGACGTCCTTGCCCGCCTCGAACGTCGGCAGGGACTCGGTCCAGCCGGCGGGCAGCTCACGGGCCTCGAGGCGCTGCAGGAGCGCGTGGCCGGAGGGGTTGGCGACCTTCCACGCCTCGAACGCGGTGTTCCAGCGCTCGCGCAGCTCGGCGCCGCGCTCGCCCACGGCGCGCGTGTACTCGAGGACCTCGCTGGGGACGTCGAACGACGCGTCGGGGTCGAGGCCGAGCTCGATCTTGAGGCCACGGATCTCGTCCGCACCCATCGCGGAGCCGTGGATGCCGCCGGTGTTCTGCTTGGTGGGCGAGGGCCAGCCGATGATCGTGCGCAGCGCGATGATCGAGGGCTTGCCGGTCTCGGCCTGCGCCGCGGCGACCGCGGCGGCGAGCTCGTCGACGTTCTCGGCGTAGCCCGTGCCGCCCTGGGTCCAGTCGACCTTCTGGGTGTGCCAGCCGTACGCCTCGTAGCGCGCGAGGACGTCCTCGGTGAAGGCGATGTCCGTGTCGTCCTCGATAGAGATCTTGTTGTCGTCCCAGATCACGATGAGGTTGCCGAGCTGCTGGTGGCCCGCGAGCGAGGAGGCCTCGGAGGTCACGCCCTCCTGCAGGTCGCCGTCGGAGGCGATGACGTACACGTGGTGGTCGAACGGGCTCTCGCCGGGCGCCGCCGACGGGTCGAGCAGGCCGCGCTCGCGGCGGGCCGCCATGGCCATGCCGACCGAGGACGCGAGGCCCTGGCCGAGGGGGCCCGTGGTGATCTCGACGCCGTTGGTGTGCTTGTACTCGGGGTGGCCCGGGGTCTTGGAGCCCCAGGTGCGCAGCGCCTCGATGTCCTCGATCTCCAGGCCGTAGCCGGCGAGGAAGAGCTGGAGGTAGATCGTGAGCGAGGAGTGGCCCGCGGAGAGCACGAACCGGTCGCGGCCGACCCAGTGCGAGTCCGCCGGGTCGTGGCGCATGACCTTCTGGAAGAGCAGGTACGCAGCGGGGGCCAGCGAGATCGCGGTCCCCGGGTGGCCGTTGCCGACCTTCTCGACGGCGTCGGCCGCCAGGGCCTTGATGGTCTTGACAGCCTGGTCGTCCAGAGGGGACCACTCGAGGGGCTGGTTGGCAGGAACGAACACGTTTACCGGACCTCTTTCCCGTCCGGAGTCTGCGCCCCGGATCATCGTCGACACAACAAGGATCAACCGTTGAACTATTCCGTCGCACACGCCCGGTCGCTCACAGGTGGAGCCGGGGCCGAGCGGGCGGCCGGCCGGTCCGGACGGTGGTCACCGCGAAGGCAGGACGCCACGCGGGCCACCAGGGCACCAGGCCGTCGGTTGCTCGACCCAGCCTATACGCGGACCCCCGGAGGGCGTCCCGCCCCGACCACGGGGTGGATCGCGGTCCGATCTCACACTTTTGCCCGACGGCCCAGGGCGGCGGCACCAGAGGGGGAGACGTAACATAAGACGGACGTCCAGCGGGTCGGTGCCGACACGCCCCGGCTGCCGGACGACGCCCCCCGCTTTCCTCGCCAGAACGGAACACCGAAGCGCGTGCACACCACGAGCCAGGCACCGATCGACGAGACGGGTCATCCGTCTCGTCCTGCCGCGACCGCCCAGGTCGCCGGACAGCCCCGTGTCACCGCGGACGGCAGCGCCGTCGCGGGGATCCGGAGCACGATCGGTGCATACATCGCCCTGACGAAGCCGCGCATCATCGAGCTCCTGCTCGTGACCACGCTGCCCACCATGATCCTCGCCCAGGGCGGGTTCCCGGACTTCTGGCTGGTCGTCAAGACGCTGGTCGGCGGCACGCTGGCCGCCGCGTCGGCCAACGTCTTCAACTGCTACATCGACCGTGACATCGACGAGCTCATGAACCGCACCAAGCGTCGACCGCTCGTGACGGGGGAGATCTCCCCGCGGGCCGCGCTGGTCTTCGCGACGGTTCTGGGCGTCGTGGCGCTCGTCTGGTTCGCGCGGCTCGTCAACGCCCCCTCGGCGTGGCTCACGTTCGCCGCCATCGCGATCTACGTCGTCGGCTACACCATGATCCTCAAGCGGCGCACGCCGCAGAACATCGTGTGGGGCGGCATCGCGGGCTGCATGCCGGTCTTCATCGGCTGGTCGGCCGTCACGGAGTCGCTGAGCTGGTCTGCGGTCGCGCTGTTCCTCGTGATCTTCTTCTGGACGCCGCCGCACTACTGGCCGCTGTCGATCAAGTTCAAGAAGGACTACGCGAACGCGGGCGTCCCGATGCTCCCGGTCGTCGCCGACAACCGCAAGGTCGCGCGCGAGATGATCGCCTACACGGTCGCGATGATCGCCTCGTCGCTCGCCCTGTGGTGGCTCGCGCCCATGACGTGGGTCTACGGCGTCGTCGCGATCGGTCTGGGCGCCTGGTTCCTCGCGCTGTGCATCCTGATGCTGCGCCGCGCGAACGACCCGACCAAGGGCAAGCTCGGGGCCATGAAGGTGTTCCACGCCTCGATCACCTACCTGACCCTCCTGTTCGTCGCCGTCGCGGTCGACGTGTTCCTCCCCTTCTGACGGTCGGCCCGGGAACCACGGGATGATCGTTCGACCTGCAGCCGGTGCGCGATGACGCGCGCCGCTGCGGAGGAGTCCGCGCTCGCCGTCGGGCCTGAGCCTGCTCCCGCGGGGGAGGCCCCGCCGCTGCCCGCAGCCCTCGACCGTGCGGTGCGCGAGTACCTCGCCCACCTGACGGTCGAGCGCGGGCTGTCCCCGAACACGGTCGCGGCGTACCGTCGCGACCTCGCGCGGTACGCCGCGTACCTCGCGACGCGGGGCCGCACGGAACCCGCGGACGTCGTCCCGGCCGACGTCACGGACTACGTCACCACGGTCCGCACGGGGGCCGACGGCGCCGCGCTCCTCTCGCCGTCGTCGACGGCCCGGTCCGTGGCCGCGGTGCGCGGGTGGCACCGCTTCTGCGCGCTCGAGGGGCACACCGGCACCGACCCGTCGGCCGAGGTGCGCCCGCCCGCGCAGGGCAGACGCCTGCCCAAGGCGATCTCCGCGGAGGAGGTCGAGGCCATCCTCGAGGCCGCCGGTGCGGGGGAGGGCCCGGGGCCGCTGCGGGACCGCGCGCTGCTCGAGCTCGTGTACTCCACGGGTGCCCGCATCTCCGAGGCCGTGAGCCTCGACGTCGACGACCTGGACCTCGGCACGGGGGCCGTGCGCCTGTTCGGGAAGGGGGCCAAGGAGCGCGTCGTGCCCGTCGGGTCGTACGCGGTGCGGGCCCTGGACGCCTACCTGGTGCGGGGGCGGCCCGCGCTGTCCGCCACGGGCCGCGGCACCCCGGCCGTGTTCCTCAACACCCGCGGCGCTCGCCTGAGCCGCCAGAGCGCGTGGGCGGTCCTGCGCACCGCGGCGGAGCGTGCGGGGCTCGAGCACCCCGAGCGCATCTCTCCCCACACGCTGCGGCACTCGTTCGCGACCCACCTGCTCGCGGGCGGTGCCGACGTGCGCGTGGTCCAGGAGCTGCTCGGGCACGCCTCGGTGACGACGACCCAGATCTACACGCTCGTGACGCGGGAGTCGCTGCGCGAGGTCTACGCGTCGGCGCACCCGCGCGCCCTGGGCTGACGGTGCGGGTTCGCGCCACTCCGGCGCGTGCTCGCGTCGCACGCGGGCCCCTGAGGTAGCGTGGCGGACGTGAGCAGCCAGGCCCCGAGCGAGATCCAGGACGCCGCCGGACCGTTCGACGCACGCGTCGACACGGTGGCGGGCGCCGTCGACGGCGGTGCGGACGTCGCACCCGACAGCACCCCCCGGGTCGATCCCGTCGGCCGCGAGATCCCCGACTTCCCCGTGCCGGCCGTGCTCGCCACGCACGGTCCCGGGCGCATCATCGCGATGTGCAACCAGAAGGGCGGGGTCGGCAAGACGACCACGACCATCAACCTGGGCGCGACGCTCGCCGAGTACGGGCGCAAGGTCCTGCTGGTCGACTTCGACCCGCAGGGCGCCGCGTCGGTTGGCCTGGGCGTCAACCCGCACGACCTCGACCGCACGGTCTACAACCTCCTCATGGAGCGTGGCGCGGACATCCGCGAGGTCATCGTGCCCACGGCCGTCGAGAACCTCGACGTGCTGCCCGCCAACATCGACCTGTCCGCGGCCGAGGTCCAGCTCGTGGGAGAGGTCGCGCGCGAGTCCGTGCTGGCGCGGGTCCTGCGGCCCGTGCAGGACGAGTACGACGTGATCCTCGTGGACTGCCAGCCCTCCCTGGGCCTGCTGACCGTCAACGCCCTCACGGCCGCGCACGGCGTCCTCATCCCGCTCGAGTGCGAGTTCTTCGCGCTGCGCGGCGTCGCCCTGCTGGTCGAGACCATCGAGAAGGTGCGCGACCGCCTCAACCCGCGTCTCGAGGTCGACGGCATCCTCGCGACCATGTTCGACTCGCGCACCCTGCACTCGCGCGAGGTCGTGGCGCGCGTGCACGAGGCCTTCGGCGACAAGCTCCTGCACACCGTGATCGGGCGCACCGTGAAGTTCCCGGACGCGTCGGTCGCGGCCGAGCCCATCACGGTCTACGCCCCCTCCCACCCGGGCGCGACGGCCTACCGTCAGCTCGCCCGCGAGCTGGTCGCCCGTGGCGACGCTGCCTGAGACCGCACCGGCGTCCGCCCGGGCGGACGCCACGCAGGACCAGCAGCCCGACCCACCGACCGCCTCGGCGGAGGCCCCCGCGCCGGCCGTCCCCTCGACCGACCGGAACGGCAACCCCGCGTTCGAGGTGCACCTCGAGAACTTCTCGGGCCCCTTCGACCTGCTGCTCTCGCTCATCGCGAAGCACAAGCTCGACATCACGGAGATCGCGCTCTCGCAGGTCACGGACGAGTTCATCGCGTACATCCGCACGGCCGAGCGCCTCGCACGCGAGGCCGAGGAGGCGGCGCGGGCCGAGCCGTCGGGCACGGTGCCCGACGGCGCCGCTCGTCCCGGGCGTTCGCGTCGCCCCGTCCCCGGGCGCGGCGGGCACCCCGGCTGGGACCTGGGCACCGCGAGCGAGTTCCTGCTCGTGGCCGCGACCCTGCTCGACCTCAAGGCCGCCAGGCTGCTGCCCACGGGCGACGTCGAGAGCGCCGAGGACCTCGAGCTGCTCGAGGCCCGCGACCTGCTGTTCGCCCGGCTCCTGCAGTACCGCGCCTACAAGCAGGTCTCCGCGGTCATCGCGGACCGGCTCGCGACCGAGGGGCGCCGCTTCCCGCGCATCGTGCAGCTCGAACCTCACCTCGCGGCCCTGCTGCCCGAGCTCGTGTGGAAGCTCGGCCCCGACCAGCTCGCGGCCATGGCGGCCAAGGCCCTCGAGCCCAAGGCGCCCCCGCCCGGGGTGTCTCTGACCCACCTGCACGCGCCCGCGGTGAGCGTGCGCGAGCAGGCGAGCATCGTCGTCGGGCTGCTGCGCCGCGAGGGAGCCGCGTCCTTCCGCGTGCTCGTCGCCGACGCGGGCGAGACGATCGTCGTGGTCGCGCGCTTCCTCGCGCTCCTCGAGCTCTTCCGTGAGGGGCTCGTCGCGTTCGAGCAGGTCGAGGCGCTCGGTGAGCTCACGGTCCGCTGGACGGGCGCCGACGACGAGGGGGACGGCGCGCTGGACGCGCTCGCGGCCGTGGGCGAGGAGTTCGACGACGGCGACGTGCCCGTGGGCGACGACGACGTGGAGGCCGCGGCGGACCGCGCGGCCTTGGCTGCCGCGGACGGCGGCGGCGAGATGGTGGACGGCACGGTGCGCACCGCCGACGAGACGCACGCAGGAACGGGGAGAGCATGACGCAGGACACGGTCGGGACGAGCACCACGAGCACCGGCGACGGCGGCCGTGCGCAGGGGAGCGCGCCCGGCGCCGTCCCCCGCGAGACCGACGCCCCGGACGTGACGTTCAGCGCCGAGCACCTGCCGGGCGGGGCGCTCGCGGCCCTCGAGGCCGTCCTCATGGTCGCCGACGAGCCCATCCCGGCCGTCCAGCTCGCCACTGCGCTCGGACTGCCGCAGCGCGAGGTCGAGGACCTGCTCGGCGAGCTGGCCGCGGAGTACCGCGGCGAGCTCGGCGGCAGGCCCCGCGGTTTCGAGCTGCGCCAGGCCGGCGGAGGATGGCGCATCTACTCGGCGCCGGTGTTCGCCGACGTCGTCGGACGGTTCCTCCTGGAGGGCCAGAGCGCGCGCCTGACGCAGGCCGCTTTGGAGACCCTCGCGGTCGTCGCGTACCGTCAACCGGTCACGCGCGGCCAGATCTCGGCCGTGCGCGGCGTGAACGTGGACGGCGTCGTACGGACGCTGACGACCCGCGGGCTCGTCGCGGAGGTCGGTCAGGATCCCTCGACGGGTGCGGTCCTGTACGGAACCACGGGATACTTCTTGGAGCGCATGGGCTTCTCGTCGCTCGACGAGCTCCCCGCCCTCGCGCCTCACCTGCCGGACGTCGACTCGATCGTCGACGCCGCAGACCGCACACTCGGAGCGTCCGGGGGCGGGAGCGACCGCGCGCAGCCGCGGCCGCCGGCCCTGCCCGACGACGCTCGACCCAGCACGAACGACGAAGGAACATCATGAGCAGCGCACGCGAGGGTGGCCGTCCGGCCGCCCGAGGACAGCGGTCCGAGAACACCTCGGGCACGGGTCGACCGGGCAGTGGTCGCGCGGGCGGTGGGCGGTCGGCAGGTCAGCGCTCCGCGGCCCCCCGCTCCGGTGCGGGACGCGGGTGGGCGGGCGACCCCCAGGCGGGCAAGAGCAACCCGCCGCGTCGCCGCGCGACCCCCCAGGGCCCCCAGCGTGACGTCCACGTCGCCGACGGCGTCCGCCTCCAGAAGGTCCTCGCGACCGCAGGCCTGGGCTCGCGCCGCGCGTGCGAGGACCTGATCGCCGCAGGCCGTGTCGAGGTCGACGGCGTCGTGGTGCGCGAGCTCGGTGTGCGCGTCGACCCCGAGAAGGCCGTCATCCACGTCGACGGCATGCGGGTCCAGCTCGACCAGTCCCTCGTGACGATCGCGCTGAACAAGCCGCTCGGCGTCGTGTCCACGATGCACGACCCCGAGGGTCGCCCCGCGCTCACGCAGTTCGTCGCGACGCGCCCCGAGCGCCTCTTCCACGTCGGGCGCCTCGACGCCGACAGCGAGGGGCTGCTGCTCCTGACGAACGACGGCGAGCTCGCCAACCGCCTGACGCACCCCAAGTACGAGGTCTCCAAGACCTACCTCGTGACCGTCGAGGGCCGCGTCGCGGGCAACGTCGCCAACAGGCTCCTCCACGGCGTCGAGCTCGAGGACGGCCCCGCCAAGGTGGACCGCTACCGCGTCGTCGACACGACCCCCCAGGCCAGCATGGTCGAGGTCGTGCTCCACGAGGGGCGTCACCGCATCGTCCGCCGCATGTTCGAGGAGATCGGCCACCCCGTGACCCGCCTCGTGCGCACCCGCATCGGCTCGATCCACCTGGGCAACCTGCGCCCGGGCGCGACCCGCGTCCTGGGCCGTACCGAGCTCGGCACGCTCATGGCCGAGGTCGGGCTCTAGCCCGTCCCGTCGCCCCGGGAGGCGCGTCCGCGCGATCCCGGGGCGACGCCCGGCACCGTCCGTTCCTCCCGTACGAAGGAGTACCACCCATGCCCGTCCGGGCCATCCGGGGCGCCACGCAGCTCGACGTCGACGAGCGCGAGCACCTCTTCGAGCGCACGCGCGAGCTCGTCCAGGCAGTCCTCGACGCGAACGAGATCGACACCGCGTCGCTCATCTCGATCTTCTTCACCTGCACGCCCGACCTCGTCGCCGACTTCCCGGCCGCGGCCGCGCGCGAGATGGGGCTCGGCGACGTGCCCCTGATGTGCGCGGTCGAGATCGGTGTGCCCGGCGCGCTGCCCCGCGTGGTGCGCCTCATGGCGCACGCCGAGCTCGACACCCCGCGGGCCGACGTCCAGCACGTGTACCTGCACGGGGCGACGTCGCTGCGCAAGGACCTGGCCCAGTGAGCGCGGGAGCGCGCCAGGGCGCGCCCGGGCTGGTCGTCGCGATCGACGGGCCCTCCGGCTCCGGGAAGTCGAGCGTCTCGCGCGCCGTCGCGCGCCGCCTCGGCACGGCGTACCTCGACACGGGTGCCATGTACCGCGCCGCCACGTGGTGGTGCCTCGAGGAGGGCGTCGACCTCACCGACCAGGCCGCCGTCGCCGCGGCCGTCGACGTCATGCCGCTCGTCATGGGGATCGACCCCGCCGCGCCCACCGTGCACGTCGACGGCACCGACGTCGGCGAGGCGATCCGCACGACCGAGATCTCCACGGCCGTGAGCGCGGTCGCGACGAACCTCGCGGTCCGCGCCGAGCTGCGCCGCCTCCAGCGCGTCATCATCGCGGCAGAGTCGTCGGCCGCAGCCGCCGACGCGTCGTTCTCCGGCGGGCGCGGCATCGTCGCCGAGGGGCGCGACATCACGACCGTCGTCGCCCCCGACGCCGACGCCCGCATCCTCCTGACCGCGAGCGAGGAGGCCCGCCTGGCGCGCCGCTCGCTCGAGGTCCACGGCGCGGCCGACGCGGCCGCGGTAGAGGCCACCAAGGACCAGGTCCTGCGCCGCGACCGCGACGACTCGACCGTCTCCCAGTTCCACGTCGCGGCCGACGGTGTCGTCACGGTCGACTCGTCCGACCTGGACTTCGAGCAGACCGTCCAGGCTGTGCTCGACGTCGTCGAGCAGGTCATGGCCACCACGACGACGCACGACGCCGGCACGGGGGGCGAGGGGACCGCTCGGTGAGCACCCCGCACGTCCCCTCTCCCGCCGGGCCCGCCTGGTCCCGGTGGGTGGGGCGCTTCCTCGCGCACGTGGTCTGGGACACGCGGGTGGTCGGAGCGGACCTCGTCCCGGCCGCCGGACCCGTGCTCCTGGCCGCCAACCACACGGGACTCGTCGACGGACCCCTGGTGCTGGGCGTCGCGCCCCGGCCCCTCCACGTCCTCGTCAAGGAGGAGATGTTCGTCGGGCCCGTCGGGTGGATCCTGCGCGCGGCCGGGCAGATCCCCGTCGACCGGCGCGGGGGACGCGCCGCGCTCGTCACGGCGCTCGCGGTCCTGCGCCGCGACGGGGGAGTGGGGGTGTTCCCGGAGGGCAACCGCGGCCGCGGCGACGCGACGTCCGCACGCGCCGGCGTCGCCTGGCTCGCGCTCAACGGGCCCGCCGTCGTGGTCCCCGTCGCGGTGCTCGGCACGCGCCGCACGGGCGACGGCCTCAACCGCGTCCCCGGGTTCCGTCGACGCCTCTACGTCGAGTTCGGCGCGCCGCTGCTCGTCGAGAAGCCCGACGGCGTCCGCGGCAAGGCAGCCCTCGACGCCGCCAACGAGCAGATCCGGACCGCGCTCGCCACGCTCGTGACCGGTGCCGTGGACCGCTCGGGGATCGCCCTGCCCGTCGACGGACCCGAGCGCACCCTCCCCGGGGGACGCCCCGGCGAGTGACGTCGTGCACTCCGGGCGTGTCGCTCGGGGATCTCGTTCGGAGAACTGCCGTGTTGCTGGGAGAATGGTCGCCATGACCACACCCGACCACGCACAGCCCGATGCCCAGGCATCCCTCGACGAGGTGTCGCAGACCCCCGGTGAGACGATCGACCAGGCGAGCGACGTCGTCGGGCAGCCTGAAGACTCCATCGATCCCTTCGTCCCCGTCGAGGGCGACGAGCAGGACGACGAGAGCCGCGAGCGCGCCCTGCGCGCAGGCCTCGCCGACTACGAGCTCGCCGACGAGGACATGGCGCTCCTGTCCGGCGAGTACGACCAGGACGGGGACCTGGAGCCCGAGGCGCCGCTGCCGGTCCTCGCGATCGTCGGCCGCCCCAACGTGGGCAAGTCCACGCTCGTCAACCGCATCCTCGGTCGCCGCGAGGCCGTGACCGAGGACAAGCCCGGCGTCACGCGCGACCGCGTCTCCTACCCGGCCGAGTGGGCCGGACGCCAGTTCACGCTCGTCGACACCGGTGGCTGGGAGGTCGACGTCGCCGGCATCGAGGCGCGCGTCGCCGAGCAGGCCGAGGTCGCGATCGCGCTCTCGGACGCCGTCGTGTTCGTCGTCGACGCGACCGTGGGCCCCACGGCCACCGACGAGCGCGTCGTCAAGCTGCTCCGCAAGTCCGGCAAGCCCGTCGTGCTGTGCGCCAACAAGGTCGACGGCGCGCGCGGCGAGGCCGACGCGACCGAGCTCTGGAGCCTGGGCCTCGGCGAGCCGCACCCCGTCTCCGCCCTGCACGGGCGCGGCACCGGTGACCTGCTCGACGCCGCCATGAAGGCCCTGCCGCTCGTGTCCGAGCACGCCGTCGTCCTGCCGTCCGGCCCGCGCCGGGTCGCGCTCGTCGGCCGCCCCAACGTCGGCAAGTCCTCCCTCCTGAACAAGGTCGCGGGCTCCGACCGCGTCGTCGTCGACTCCGTCGCCGGCACCACGCGCGACCCCGTCGACGAGCTCGTGCTCCTCAAGGGCATCCCGTGGTGGTTCGTCGACACCGCAGGCATCCGCCGCCGCGTGCACCAGACCAAGGGCGCCGACTTCTACGCCTCCCTGCGCACCCAGGCCGCGATCGAGAAGGCCGAGGTCGCCGTCGTGCTCGTCGACGCCTCCGTCCCGCTCACCGAGCAGGACACGCGCGTCATCTCCCAGGTCGTCGACGCCGGGCGTGCCCTCGTCATCGCCTACAACAAGTGGGACCTCATGGACGAGGACCGCCGCCCCTTCCTGGAGCGCGAGATCGAGAAGGACCTCGTGCAGATCCAGTGGGCGCCGCGCGTCAACGTCTCGGCCCGCACCGGCTGGCACACCGACCGCCTCGTGCCCGCTCTCGAGCGCTCGCTCGAGTCCTGGGACAAGCGCATCCCCACCGGGCGCCTCAACGCGTTCCTGGGCGAGCTCGTCGCGGCGCACCCGCACCCGCTGCGCGGCGGCAAGCAGCCCCGCATCCTGTTCGCGACCCAGGCGTCCACGCGCCCGCCGCGCTTCGTGATCTTCGCGACCGGCTTCCTCGAGGCCGGCTACCGCCGCTTCATCGAGCGTCGCCTGCGCGAGACCTTCGGCTTCGAGGGCACGCCCATCGAGATCTCGGTGCGCGTGCGCGAGAAGCGCAAGCGCTGACGGACGCCCGGCGGGCCCTGCAGGGGCTCCTGCGGGGCATGTGAGGTGCCTAGAGACACGGGGAGGGCCGTGCGTGCCGGAGAGGCGCGTGCGGCCCTCCTGGGCGTCTCCGGCCCGGTGCCGAGCAGGTGGCCGTGGTCCGAGACCGTGGGACGGCGCACCACGACGCCCTGCTCGGCTGACCCTGACCGCCTACCCGGCGCCGAGGCGAGGCTGGGACCCGCCTCGACCCGCGCTGAAGGGCGGCCGGATCCGGCCTGTGAGCGCGTGACCTGTGCCACTCACCAGCGACGATGCACGGACACCGCCCAAAGTGGGGTATTGTTTCTCTCGGCCCTGAAGGGCTGGTGAAGCCCTCCGGGGCTCACGGGCTGTGGCGCAGCTTGGTAGCGCACTTGACTGGGGGTCAAGGGGTCGCAGGTTCAAATCCTGTCAGCCCGACAGCAAGCCCAGGTCAGACGGTGTTCAGCACCGACTGACCTGGGCTTTGTCGTTGAAGCCCTCCGCAAGCAGGCTCGGCTGTCACGCCATGTCACCGCTGACGGGTTGCGGCGCCTCCACAGACCCCACCGCGAGCTGGTCGCCTGCCGTCAGCGCGGTATCCCGCGTGCAGGCAAGCGTCTACCGGTCGTGAATGGCACGGTGTGGCTAGTGCATAGAGGCCCCGTGGCCACCGAATGACTCTCAGCAAGAACCTCACGTCGTGCGACAAGGGCTGCGCCCATGTTCGGCGCGAGGCAGGTCTGATCCTCGCGTTCCCACCCTCGGGGCGTGCCTCTTGGCGGGAGGGTCGGAGAGCGGGAGGTCGTCTCGTTGGGCGTCGGGCGCTTGAGGACCGTTGGTGTCCTGTCGGGGAAGGGGCGAGCGGCGGACTGCCAAGGCCTTGTGGCCGAAGCTGCGCACGGCGACGCCTCCCTGGGGAGGCTCAACGCTGGAGCTGGCGATCGAGCTCGTCGCGGACGCGCGGCCACTCCGAGTCGAGGATCGAGTAGGAGGCCGAGTCGCGGATCTGCCCGTCATACCCCACCTGCGTGGCGCGCAGCACGCCCTCGAACGTGGCGCCGAGGCTGAGGATCGCTCGTCGGGACCGAGAGTTGCGCGCGTCCGTGCGGAGGGTCACGCGGTTGAGTCGCCACGTCTCGAACGCCAGCTCCAGCATCAGTCGCTTGGCCCATCGGTTGACGCCCGTGCCCTGGACGTGCGCGGCCAGCCACGTGTACCCGATCTGGGCAGCGTCGGGCTGGTCCAGGGGCCGTGGCCGGTCGGTGTCCGGCCACCTCCAGAACTCCACGTAGCAAAAGCGGCTGGTCCCCACGGCCACGCCGGTCTGCCGGTCGATCACGGCGTAGGGCACGGCCTGGCGGACCTGCCGTGCGTCGACGGCGCGCCGCACGTACTCCCAGGTCTGCTCCCGGCCGTACGGCACGTTCGTCAGTCCGAACGAGGTCCGGTCTCCCTCGGATGCCTTCCACAGGTCGTCGACGTGGTGCATGTCGAGCGGTTCGAGGCGCACGGGCCCCGCCTCGAGGACCCCCGCGTCGACGAAGTCGTTCGGTGCGGCGGTGACGGTCTCGGGCGGTGTCGTCACGACAGGGTCTCCTTGGTAGCGGCCGAGGTCTGCCGCCGACGGTACTCGGCCTGCCTGCGGGCCGGTGCGAAATGCGAGGCGGTACTGACCATGCCCCGGCCGATTCGGATGCGCAGCACAGCCAATCGGGAGGGCGCCGCCCACTCACGCCAAGCCTCTGCGAGCCTCGATGACGGCCTGATGCCGGTAGAGGGTGTCTCGGGAGATTCCGAGTGGGCGGGCGACGGCGGCGCGGGACTGGCCGGTTCTGCGGCGTCAGACAACCTCGTCGAGACCTGACAAGGTTGACGGTGCCCTGTAGCGGCGGCTTGCCCCACGCTCACGGTCACCTACGACTCGGAGGTCTACAGGTGGGGCCTGTGCGAGATGTGGGAGCATGCGGCATGGTCGTTGAGGCAAGGAACGTAGCGGTCCTGCGTAAGGCCGCGAAGTGGTGCCGGATCGCCGCAGCCGTCTTCGGATTGTTCAGCGTCGTCAACCTCATTGCTTGGGTCAACCGCTGGTACGTCACCACACGGTTCGCCCGCTCTCTGGACAGCGAAGACGCTGACTTTGTCTGAGTGTTCTACGAACGCATGGAGCAAGTGCACGAGACACTGCTCGCCGCTGCACTGCTGCTTCTCGCCGCCGGTGCCGCGGCGACCCTCGGCTCACGTTTGGCGAACCGCGTACGCCGCAGCGACGCGACCGTGGCGGACACAACTGCCTGAGAACCGGCATCGGGCGTCGCGGAACCTTCCTGCTACGTCCGACAAACAGTGACGGTCTCAACCCACCAACGCACCACCTTGACTCGGCGGCACTCGAGCGTCTTGGTTTGCGTTGCTAGTCGGTGCGCATTCGGACTCTCGTCAGTGGGGCCTTGGCCGGCTGAAGAACAGAGATGCGCGTCGCGAGGCCGTTGAGTACAGACGTAGGTGCTGCGATGCTCGCGGACTCAAGCGCTGCACGGACCTCAGCCTCGGGGCGTCCCATGTGCTGGCGTGCGACGTCGTTGAGCCGTTGCTCGACATCGTCAGGCAGGCCTTCGTTGAGCCAGCAGTCGACCTCATCCAGCGGCTTTGGCGTGTGACGTCTCCACATGGACTGAGGCTATGCCTCGCCCGAGCTCGCGGCCAGAGGTCGAGCTCGGTAGACGCCTGCCATGAAACCGGGCTGCGCCACGACCAGCCCTGAGCACCTGACCAGCCGTCGCGCCCTGCACCTGCGAGGCGCCGACAAGACCGCGGCAGGCGCATCCGAACCTGGGCCTGAGTCGAGCGGCCACAAGGGTAAGCCTGTCTCCAGAAAAGTCTCCAGAAACGTGCGCTCTGGTGGTAGAAGGTGGCCCGGGATGAGAGTGGAGCATGCGTTCCAACGCGGAGGTATGCGCAGGGCATCTTGATAGATGGAGGGCCGCAGCCTGTTGCGGTGAGTTCTCGGACAAGGGGCGCAGGGCCAGCTCCTGTCAGCCCGACCGAAGCGGGAGTCTCTGGATCGTCGGGATTTCAAGCCTCTCGTCGTGGAACGAGTCTGATGGCGCCAGATCCGCCGATGTCTACAGGATGTGGTCACACAGGGTCCGGGTGACGCCGATCAGGTCGGCGACGGTGTCCTCCCGGAGGAGCCGGTCGGGCCCGCAAGGTCGGCGGTGGGGTGACGCTCATGCCTGGGCGTCATGGGCCGCGCGAGCGGCGTCGATGTCGTCGACGGTGGTGAAGGCCCAGTCGATCAACGGCTGAACCGCCTGACGCAGGCTGTGTCCGGTCTCGGTCAGCGCGTAGGTGACCTGTGGGGGCACCGTGGGGACGACGGTCCGGGTGACGAGGCCGTCGCGCGCGAGGCGGCGCAGGGTCACCGTGAGCATGCGCTGGCTGATCCCGCTCACGACCCGACGGGTCTGGCTGAACCGCAGCGGTCCGTGCCCGAGCGCGGCGACGACGTAGAGGGACCACTTGTCCGAGACCAGGTCCAGGACCTCCCGCGCCCGCTCCGCGCCCGGTCCGCAGATCGGGTCCGTCTTGCCGCTGACCTGCATCGTTACCTCCAGAGAACCACGGCACCTCAAAGTGCCTTCTTGACCGTGTGAGCGTGGTTATCCAAAGTTACCAAGGAACGACTAGTAACTGGTAGGCCTCGCACCGCTTCGGACGAGGCCGTTCTTCTGGAGGAGCTCTCTTGCCCACTATCGCTGTTGTCGGCGCCGGGCCCGGCATGGGCCTGGCCGTCGCACGCACGTTCGGCTCTCACGGCTTCGACGTAGCCCTGCTCTCGCGCAGTCGGGCGGGTCTCGACGCACGGGTCGCGGACCTGACCGCCGACGGCGTCTCCGCCCGAGGGTTCGCGGCCGACGTCCTGGACACCGAGTCGTTGACCGGCGCGCTGGAGGCGGCCGCCGAGCACTTCGGTGGCATCGACGTGCTCGAGTACTCACCGGGCGGCCCTGAGCCGAAGTTCCTCACGCCCAGCAGGCTCACCGCCGCCGACGTCGACCTGCAGATGCGATACCTCGTCCACGGTGCGATCGCAGCAGTCGGCGTGGTGCTGCCCGCGATGCGGCTGGCCGGCGCAGGCACGCTCCTGTTCACCACCGGGGCCGGATCGGTGGACCCCACTCCGATGCTCGGTGACATCAACACGGCCGGCGCCGCGTTGCGCTCCTGGGTGCTGAACCTGCACAAGGAGCTCGCACCCGAGGGCGTCCAGGCCGCTCACGTGGCCATCGGGGCCTGGATCGGCGACCGCGCCCCCGAGGGCACGCCCAGCGCCTCCGCGGACCAGATCTCCCCCCTGTACTGGGACCTGCACGTCGAGCGCGACCAGGCCGAGAGGATCTTCACCCCGTGACGCCGGCACGGAACCGGCCCCGGGCAGCGCGCTCGTGAGCACGGGCGCGGCCCGCTCCACAGGGAGCGGGCCGCGCCACGATCTCCTCGGGAAGCGGCGTCGGCCGGAGCCTCCACGGCCCGTGCACGGCGCATCGGGCGGACTGTGTAGTCTCAGGGCACTCATTGTCGAGACGGGGGTGCGTTCGTGCGAGGACAGCAGACGGCAGGGGCTTCGGTCCTGGTGCTGGTGGCTCTGACGGTGGCCGGCTGCGGAGGCGCGAGCACCGCCCCTCCGGAGCCCACGGGCGAGGTCGCTCAGGTGGACGCGTCCGGGGACGCCGGGGCGCAGGACGCTGCCGCGTGCGCGGCCGTCTCCGACGTCATGACGATCGTGGAGAACGCGGACGTCGCCCTGACCGAGGGCCGCATGGCTGCCCAGGAGCAGCAGGGCTGGTACGCCGTCGCGACGCGCGCGCTCGACCGCATCCCCTCGAACGGGGACGGGGCTGTCGACCGGGGCGTCGCCGACCTGAAGGACGCCGCTCCCGCGGTCACCGCCGGGACGGCTGCCGAGCCGGCCGGCATCAGGTCGGACGCCTGGAACGACGCGCTCGCCACGCTCGACGAGCCGTGCCGGGCAGCGGGTGCCGAGCTCGCCATCTCCATGTTCACGGGCGGCTGAGGGGCACGTCGCCGCGGGGTCGGTCCACGACTGCCTCGATGCCGGGGTCGACGTGGCGCATCGGTGGACGCACGTCAGCCGTGACGGGGCGAGACGGCCGCGCCCCAGCGTCCGCCGGGCGGGCTCACGGCGCCGCGGCCCGGGAGAAGCCCGTCCACCGCAGGTCCTGCGGCAGGTGGCTCAGGTCGTTGAACGTCACGAGCGTGGGCGGCAGGGCGGCCCGGTGCTCGATCACCGTCAGCGCCGCGTTCGCGCTGTTCAGACCGAGCCATCGCTCGGCCGGCGCGCCGAGCGCGTCACGCACGAGCCAGGCGATCGGGTGGTCGTGCGTGATCAGGACCTCGTGGACGTCGCCCGCGCTCGGGCCGGGAGGCGTCGCGAACCGCGCGACCAGCGCGTCCGCGGTCCGGCGACCCGCGGCAGCCTCGGCGTCGTCCCAGCCGTCGAAGTACCCGGCCCACGCCGGCGGCGTCTCGGCGGGCGCGGGGACGTGCGGGACGTGGTCGACGAGCTCGGCCGCCTCCGCGACGGTCGCCCTCGGCAGGTGCCGTGCGACCTCGCGGGCGCTCGCGGCAGCCCGGGGCAGCGGCGAGTGCCAGACGGCGGTCACGGGCACGCGCGCGAGCCGCTCGCCCAGGAGGGAGGCCTGTCGGCGCCCGACGGCGGTCAGGTCGCCGAACGCGTCGGCTTCCCCGTGGCGTGCGATGCACAGGACGCGGACGCCCATCAGCGTCCTCCGCGGGGAGCGGGACGGGCGTCGACCGGGACCGGCGTGGACGGGTCGGGCCCTCCGACCAGGACGGTTCCCGCCGCGCCGTCGACCGTGACCCGGTCGCCGTCGGCGATGAGCCCGGTGGCCCCGACGACTCCCAGGACGGCGGGGATGCGGCGCTCGCGGGCGACGATCGCCGCGTGGGACAGCACGCCGCCGACGTCCGTGACCACGCCTGCGGCGATGCGCAGCAGGGGAGTCCAGGCGGGGTCCGTGAACGGGCAGACCAGGATGTCGCCCGGCCGGACGCGCGAGAAGTCGCCCGGCCCGCGCACGATCCGGGCCGGACCGGTGGCGACGCCGGAGCTTCCTGCGGTGCCGCGCAGGGCTCCGGGCGGTGCGCCCGTGCCCGGTGGACCGGACGGGGGCGAGGCCGTGACCGGGCGAGCCTGGAGGATCCAGGGTCGTCCCTCGACGATCGCCCACTCGACGTCCTGCGGCCCGCCGAGCAGGTCCGCGACCCGCTGCCCGAGGCGCGCGAGCCCGACGGCGGTCGCGTCGTCGAGCGTCGAGGCTCCCCGCTCGTGCGGGGGGACGTCGCGCGCGACGAGCCGCCCGCCCGCCCGGTCGAGACGCGTCGCCTTGTCGCCGACCGCACGGACGACCGCCCCGCCCGGCGCCACGCGGTACCTGTCCGGGCTGACCGACCCGCCCACCACGCTGGGGCCGAGCCCCCAGGATGCCTCGATCTCCGTCGCCGCACCTGCGGTGGCGGGCGTGAACAGCACGCCGGCGACGTCGGCGTCCACGAGGCGCTGCACGAGCACGGCCATGGCGGGCTCGTGGGTGGGGACTGGCAGCCCGGTCGCGGCAGCTCCTCCCGGGCCGTCCGCCGGGGTCCCCCTGTCCGGGGCGTCGTGGCTCGCCGGAGCGGTGCGGCCGTTGCGGTACGCGGTCGCCCGGGGCGAGTGCAGCGAGGCCCAGCAGGTGCGCACGGCGTGCGCGACGTCGTCGGGACCGTGCACGGCGAGGACCGACTCGTGCTGGCCCGCCGCCGAGGACTCGGCCGTGTCCTCGCCCGCGGCCGAGGACCGCACCGCGACCGCCGGCGAGCCGAGGGAGCGCAGGGCGCGGTCGAGCGCGTCGCGCAGGGCGTCGTCGGGAGGTGTCTCCCGGTAGGCGTCGAACGGTACGACGAACCCGTCCGGAACAGGCAGGCCGTCGCGCAGGAGCACGCCGAGCGCGGTGGCCTTGCCCCCGCACGTCTCGCGCGCGGCCTGCGCCAGGGGAACGAGCACCTCGACCGCCTTCAATAGAACGTTGACAACGATTCATTGATTGTGCAGGATCGTCGCATGCCCCGCAAGGACGAGGCCGCGCAGGCGGCCCACCACGACGAGTCGCCCCGGGCCGCCCATGCCGCCGCGAGCGCCGACCACGACCAGGCGCGCCGCGAGCAGGAAGCGCGCCGGCGCCTGCTCGCGCAGGGCGCGGACGCGCTCGACCCCCGTCCGTGGCAGCCCGCGAGCGTGCCGCCGTCCGCCGGGGACCTCGCGCGGTTCGCGCTCTGGAGGTCCGCCGACCTGCCCCCCGACGACCTGCTCGGCGCGCTCGCGCTGCTGCCCGCCGCGCGCGCAGAGGTCGACGGGCTCGAGGCCGGCCTGCTGTTCACGGCCCGCGGCGCAGGCCTGACCTGGGCGCAGATCGCGGACGCCATGGGGTTCAACTCGCCGCAGGCCTGCCAGCAGCACTTCCAGCGCCTCACCTCCAGGACGGACGGGCACCCGTGAACCCCTCGTCCACCGACGTGCTCGTCCTGCACGCCGTGCGCGTCACCGGGTTCGCCGACGTCCCTACCCTCGCCACCCGCTTCCGTCTGGACCCTGCCGGCACGGACGAGCTCCTGGGCGACTTCGAGGCCTACGGGTGGGTGCAGCGTTCCGCGTTCGCGGACCTCGAGGGGTGGTCGCTGACGCAGGCGGGACGCGTCGAGAACGAGCGTCGGCTCGCCGCCGAGCTCGCCTCCACGGGGCGCGGGGCGGAGGTCCGGGCGGTGCACCGCGAGTTCCTCCCGCTCAACGCCCGGCTCCGGCAGGCCTGCACCGACTGGCAGCTGCGCCCCGCCGCCGGGAGCAGGCTCACCCCCAACGACCACGCCGACCCCGCGTGGGACACCGCGGTCCTCGAGTCGCTCGCGACGGTCGACGACGCCCTGGGGCCGCTCGTGCACCGGCTGAGCAGCGTCCTCGCACGCTTCGAGGGGTACGACGCCCGCTTCGCTCACGCCCTCGACCGCGCTCGCGCGGGGGACGGGACGTGGGTCGACGGCTCAGACGTCGACTCGTGCCACCGCGTGTGGTTCGAGCTGCACGAGGACCTCGTCGCGACGCTCGGGATCGACCGCGGCCACCCGGTCTGAACCCGGGTCCGGCCACCGTCCGGCGCCCCGCAGCCGGCCCCGCGTCCGCCCCCTCTGCCTGGGGCCGTTCACCGGGCGCCGACCGGCCGGGAGCGCTACCGTCCCGGTATGTCGGTCGTGTCAGGTCTGGGGCAAGTGCGCCGAACGGTCGCGTACGTCCTCGCAGGAGCCGTGGCGCTCCTGTCCACCGGCTGCAGCCCGGGCCCGGGAGCCGACGACGCCGTCGGGGCGGCGCGGGCCTTCTTCGCCGCGGTGAGCGCGCACGACGCCGAGGGTGCGTGCGCGCTGCTCGCCCCGGCCACGCGTGAGTCGTTCGAGCAGGACGCGGTGTCGCCGTGCGAGCAGGCGCTGCTCGACGGCGAGGTGGGCCTCGTGCTGGCCCCCGTGACCCAGCGCGTCGAGGACGCCGACGGCCGCGGCGACTCGTCCGTCACGGTCGCGGGCCGCCAGGCCCAGGTCCTCCTGGGTGGCGAGGTCACCTTCCTCGCGGCGTCCGGCGGCACGTGGCTCGTCACCGCGACGGGTTGCGTCGCGCGACCCGAGCGGCCGTACGACTGCCTCCTGGAGGGGGACTGAGGTGCGCGGCGTCTTCCTCGGGCTCCTGGGCGGCGTCCTCGTCGCCCTCGCGTGCTTCCTCGCGGTGGGGCTGCTGCAGCGGTGAGCGCGCGGACGCCCGCGGCGCTGCGGGACAACGGGCTCACGCTCCTGTTCGTCGCGATCTTCGTGCTCGCGCTGGCCGGTCAGGCGGTGTTCGGTGTCGCGCTGTACAACCAGGAGCAGGTCTCGGCGGGCCTCGACCCGATCACGCTCGCCCAGTACGTCACGACGTCGGCGTTCGCGGTCGACGTGACCGAGAACTGGCAGTCGGAGTTCCTGCAGTTCCTCCTCTACGTCCTGGCGACCGTGTGGTTCGTCCAGCGGGGGTCCCCGGAGTCCAAGCCGCTCGGCCGGGCGGGTCGCGAGTCCGACGAGGACCAGCACGTCGCGGAGTTCTCGACACCGCAGTCCCCGTCGTGGGCCCGCGTCCGGGGATGGCGGCTCGCGCTGTACTCGCGGTCGCTCAGCCTCGTCATGGGGTCGATCTTCGCGCTGAGCTGGCTCGCGCAGTCCGTCGCGGGCTCGGTCACCTACAACGAGGCGGCGATGCGGGACCTCCAGGACCCGGTCACGTGGACGGAGTACCTGACCCTGCCCGACTTCTGGGGCAGGACGCTGCAGAACTGGCAGTCCGAGTTCCTCGCGGTCGCCTGCATGGTGGCGTTCTCGATCTACCTGCGCGAGCGCGGGTCGCCCGAGTCCAAGCCCGTGGGTGCTGCGCACACGGCCACGGGCGTCGAGGGGTGAGCGTGACCCGCCTCACGACCCCTCGCGCTGCGAGCGCCGACCACCGGGGCCACGATGGGAGGAGCGCAAGGCGCTGAAGGACCGAGCACCGAGGAGGAATACATGGCTGTCCGCAAGGAGCTGCCCGAGTACACCGTCCCGTCGCTGACCCTGAAGGAGGGGGGCAAGGTCGCCGAGATCCTGCAGAAGCGTCTGCACGCGCTCAACGACCTGGCGCTCACCCTCAAGCACATCCACTGGAACGTCGTGGGACCGCACTTCATCGCGGTCCACGAGATGATCGACCCGCAGGTCGACGCGGTCCGTGGCATGGTCGACGCCACGGCCGAGCGCATCGCCACCCTGGGCGTCCCGCCTCGCGGTACCCCGGGCGCGATCGTCGCCGAGCGCACGTGGGAGGACTACAGCCTGGGGCGCGCCTCGACCATCGCCCACCTGGGTGCCCTCGACGAGGTCTACCAGGGCGTCATCGCCGACCATCGCAAGGCGGCCGCGGACACCGAGGAGCTCGACACCGTGACCAACGACCTCCTGGTCGGTCACCTGCACGACCTCGAGCTGTTCCACTGGTTCGTCCGCGCCCACCTCGAGTCCTCGGGCGGTGAGCTCTCGACCACGGGCGCCACGACCGAGACCGGTGCGGCCCGCAAGGCGGAGTCGGCGGCCAAGAAGGAAGCCTGACCGACCCACGAGGCCCCTCTGCCTGCACGGCAGAGGGGCCTCGTGCTGCCCCGTGCCCGACGACGGCGCGCACCTCCGGTGACCGGGTCCCGGCCGCGCGGGCCGCCCGGGAGATGCTGTCGGGGGGTCAGGTGAGCGACGGGGCACCGGGCTCGAGGACCACGAGCTGCTGCGTCGCGCGGGTCATGGCGACGTAGCGGTCCACGGCCCCCTCGACGCCCTCGCCGAACGCCGCGGGGCGCACCAGGACCACGAGGTCGAACTCGAGCCCCTTGACGAGCTCCGGTGCCAGCGACCGCACGCGGTCCGTCGCCTCGAACGTCGGATCGCCCACGACGCACGCGACGCCCGGGTGCCCGGCGAGCCACCGGTCGAGGACCGCGCCCAGGTCCTCGGGCGCGCCACGCAGCACGGGCGCGTGAGCGCTGCGGACCGACGTCGGGACGTTGGCGTCCGGCAGCACCTCCCGGATCACGGGCTCGGCGGCGGCCATGACCTCCTGCGGCGTGCGGTAGTTGATCGTCAACGACGCCACGTCGACGCGTGCGAGGCCCACGCGCCCGAGCCTCTCTCGCCACGACTCGGCGAACCCGTGCCGCGCCTGCGCGCGGTCGCCGACGACCGTGAGGCTGCGCGAGGGGCAGCGCAGCAGCAGCATCTGCCACTCGGCGTCGGTGAGCTCCTGCGCCTCGTCCACGACCACGTGCGCGAACGGCCCCGCGAGGGGGTCCTTCACGGCCTCCGTCGGCCCGGGATCGTCGACCAGGGCGACCTGCAGGTCCTGTCCCCGCAGCATCGACATGACCTGCAGCTCGGAGTCGTCGGCCGCGACCAGGTGGTCGACGACCCGGTCCATCTCCGCACGCTCGGCCGCTGCAGCCGCCTGCCGCCGGCGCCGCCGCCGGGAGGCCTCGGGGTCGCCGAGGCGTTGCCGGGCGGCGTCCAGGAGAGGCAGGTCGGAGACCGTCCACGCCTGCGGCTCGGTGCGCTGCAACGCCCGCACCTCGTCGGGCGCGAGCCAGGGAGCGCACATCCGCAGGTAGGCGGGCACGTCCCACAGGTCCCCGACGAGGTCGGTCGGCTCGATCAGCGGCCACGCCGCGTTGAGCGCCTGGGCCAGGTCGTGGTGCGTCTCGAGCGACCGGCGCACGAGCCCCCGGGGAACCTGGTCGTCCCGGTCCTCGTCGGGGACGCCGTCGCCGCCGAGCTTGTCCAGCAGGATCGTCACCAGGGCCTCCCAGACCACGTCGCGGGCCTCGTTGTGCGGCGTGCCGGGGTCGGGGGAGGCGAAGGCGTCGGCCCAGTCCTCGGGGCCGAGCCACAGGTCGACCCACGGGGTCTCGACCGTCGTGCCCGTCCTGGGCGGCCTCTCGTACAGCCGCACGGCCGGCTCGATCGCCCCCACCATGCGGGCCGAGGACTTCAGGGCGGCCACGACGGGGTCCGCCTCGACCGTTGCCTGCGCCCCCTCGGGGACGAGGTCGCGCAGCGTGCACGTCCGCACGCCCTCCTCGCCCAGGCTCGGCAGGACGTCCTCGACGTAGTCCAGGTACGGCTGGTGCGGCCCGACGACGAGCACCCCGCCGTGGTGGCTCCCCAGGTGCGGGTCCGAGTAGAGCAGGTAGGCCGCGCGGTGCAGCGCCACCACGGTCTTGCCCGTCCCCGGGCCGCCGTCGACCACGAGCGTCCCGTCGGAGCCCGCACGGATGATCGCGTCCTGGTCCGCCTGGATGGTGCCCAGCACGTCGCGCATCCTCGCGGACCGTTCGCTGCCCAGGCTCGCGATGAAGGCCGACTGGTCGTCCAGGGAGGCGGGGGAGACCAGGGAGAGGGCGCCCGAGGCACCGTCGGCGCCTGCACCGCTCCCCGGTGCCGGGTCGTCGGTCGTGAAGACCTCGTCCCAGTAGTCGCTGACGCGGCCCCGGGTCCAGCGGTAGCGGCGCCGGCTCGAGAGCCCCAGGGGCTGGGCGGTCGTCGCGCCGAAGAACGGGGCGGCGGTCGGGGAGCGCCAGTCCACCAGCAGGCGGCGCCCCGCGTGGTCCGTGAGTCCCAGGCGACCCACGTAGACGGGGTCGGAGCCGTCGGTGCCGACCATGCGGCCCAGGCACAGGTCGACGCCGTAGCGGCGCAGCGTGTGCAGGCGGGAGGACAGGCGGTGGATCTCCTGGTCCCGTTCCAGGGCGAGCGTCCCGCTGCCGCCGGGCGACCTGCGGGCCGCGTCGAGGCGGGCGGACACGTCCCTGGTCGCGTCGTCGATGCACTGCGCGACGGCCGCGAGGTGCTCCTCGTCCCGCGCGACCAGCGCAGGGCTCGCCTTGGCGGACAGGTGCGGCGGGAGGGCGAACACGCTCGTGCTGGAGGTGGGCGGGGAGGTGGTCATGGCGGTGGCTCGTTCCGTCGTGCGGGGCTGGCCGACCATCGTGCGCCACGACGGGGGCCTTGCCGCAAGACCCCCTGTGCGCTGTAGATTGACAGTGGCGAGAGGTTCGACGAACCGCTCGCCACTGCTGTGCCGGGAGCCGGCGTGCCGGAAGCAGCCGCCGTGCCTGCGCCGTGCCCGGCCCCTCAGGCTCCGACGTACTCCGCGAGGTGCTGGCCCGTGAGCGTCGAGCGGGCCGCGACGAGGTCGGCGGGCGTGCCCTCGAAGACGATGCGACCTCCGTCGTGCCCTGCGCCGGGGCCCAGGTCGATGATCCAGTCGGCGTGCGCCATGACGGCCTGGTGGTGCTCGATCACGATGACCGACCGCCCGGCCTCGACGAGCCGGTCGAGGAGCCCGAGGAGCTGGGCGACGTCGGCCAGGTGCAGACCCGTGGTCGGCTCGTCGAGGACGTAGATGTCGCCCTTGGCGCCCATCTGCGTCGCGAGCTTGATGCGCTGGCGCTCGCCGCCGGACAGCGTCGTGAGGGGCTGGCCCAGGCTCAGGTACCCGAGCCCGACGTCGACCAGCCTGCTCAGGATCGAGTGGGCCGCGGGGATGCGCCCGTCACCCTCGGCGAAGAACTTCTCCGCGTCCGTCACCGACATCGCGAGGACCTCGGCGATGTTGCGCCCGCCGAGCGTGTACTCGAGCACGGCGGCCTGGAACCGCTTGCCGCCGCACTCCTCGCACGTGGTCTCGACCGTGGCCATGACACCCAGGTCCGTGTAGATCACGCCCGCGCCGTTGCACACCGGGCACGCGCCCTCGGAGTTCGCGCTGAAGAGCGCGGGCTTGACCCCGTTGGCCTTGGCGAACGCCTTGCGGATCGGGTCGAGCAGCCCCGTGTACGTCGCGGGGTTGCTGCGCCGGGACCCACGGATCGCGCCCTGGTCGATCACGACGACGCCCTCGCGGTCCGCGACCGAGCCGTGGATCAGCGAGCTCTTCCCCGACCCGGCGACGCCCGTGACGACGCACAGCACGCCGAGCGGGACGTCGACGTCGACGCCCTGCAGGTTGTGCTCGGTCGCGCCGCGGATCTCGAGCCTGCCGCTCGGGGTCCGCACGACGTCCTTGAGGGTGGCCCGGTCGTCGAGGTGGCGGCCGGTCACGGTGTCGGACGCGCGCAGGCCGTCGAGCGTGCCCTGGAACACGACCTGGCCGCCTGCGGTACCGGCCCCGGGGCCGAGGTCGACCACGTGGTCCGCGATCGCGATGGCCTCGGGCTTGTGCTCGACCACGAGCACCGTGTTGCCCTTGTCGCGCAGCTGGAGCAGGAGGGCGTTCATGCGCTGGATGTCGTGGGGGTGCAGGCCGATCGTCGGTTCGTCGAACACGTAGGTGACGTCGGTGAGCGAGGAGCCGAGGTGGCGGATCATCTTGGTGCGCTGGGCCTCGCCGCCGGACAGCGTCCCCGACGGGCGGTCGAGCGAGAGGTACCCCAGCCCGATCTCGGCGAACGAGTCGAGCAGGTGCTGGAGGCCCGTGAGCAGGGGAGCCATGGAGGGCTCGTCGAGGCCGCGGACCCACTCCGCGAGGTCCGTGATCTGCATCCTGCAGGCGTCGGCGATGCTCGTGCCCGCGATCGTGGACGAGCGGGCCTCGGGGCTCAGGCGGGTCCCGTCGCACTGGGGGCACGTCTGGAACGTCACGGCCCTCTCGACGAACGCCCGGATGTGGGGCTGCATCGCGTCGACGTCCTTGGACAGGAAGGACTTCTGGATCTTGGGCACGAGACCCTCGAACGTGACGTTGATGCCGTCGACCTTGATCTTGGTCGGTTCCTTGTACAGGAGGTCGTGCAGCTCGCGCTTCGTGAAGTCCTTGATCGGCTTGGTGGGGTCGAAGAACCCGGAGCCGCGGTAGATGCGCCCGTACCAGCCGTCCATGGTGTACCCGGGGATGGTGAGCGCTCCCTCCTCGAGCGACCTGGTGTCGTCGTAGAGGGCGGTCAGGTCGAAGTCGGTCACGTTGCCCATGCCCTCGCACCGCGGGCACATGCCGCCGAGCTGGTGGAACGTCGCCTTCTCGGCCTGGGTCCTGCCGCCCCGCTCGATCGTGATCGCGCCGCTCCCGGAGACCGAGGGCACGTTGAACGAGTACGCCTGGGGTGAGCCGATCTGCGGCTGCCCGAGCCGGCTGAACAGGATCCGCAGCATCGCGTTGGCGTCGGTGACCGTCCCGACCGTCGAGCGCGGGTTGGCTCCCATGCGCTCCTGGTCGACGATGATGGCCGTCGTCAGGCCCTCCAGGTGGTCGACCTCGGGGCGGGCCAGCGAGGGCATGAAGCCCTGCACGAACGCGCTGTACGTCTCGTTGATCATGCGCTGGGACTCCGCGGCGATGGTGCCGAACACGAGCGAGCTCTTGCCCGAGCCCGAGACGCCCGTGAAGACCGTGAGCCGGCGCTTGGGGATCTCGACGCTGACGTCCTTGAGGTTGTTCTCGCGTGCCCCCTGCACGCGGATCATGTCGTGGCTGTCGGCGAGGGGCAGTGCGGACGACGGCTCGCCCGTCCTCGTGGCCGTGCTCATGGGCTCTCCATCTGTCGGGTCGGGGCGGCGCGTGGCCCCTGGCTCTGCCGGGCGGTCGTGGTGCGTCCAGCCTAGGTCGCGTCACCGACACACGGCAGGGGCAGGAACAGGGATCGGTCCGTCCGCGCCTTCGCGTCTCAGCCCGACGGCGTCACGTCCGCGACGTCGTCGGGCACCGGTCCGGGCGGGGGCACGGGGGCGGCGACGGCGGTCCGCCGGGTGGGCCACCAGAAGGTCCGGCCCTCGAGCGCGGCCAGCGCGGGCACGAGCAGGGGCGCCATGAGGAACGCGGCGGCCACGATCCCGACCGCTACCCCGAAGCCGAGCTGGGCCAGGTTCGCGATGCCCGTGAGCATGAGCGAGGCGAACGTGCAGGCGAGGATGATCCCGGCCGCGGCGGCGGTCGGTGCGTCCTGGGTGATCGCGACGCGGGCGGCCTCCCGCGGGGTCGCGCCGGCGCGGTACTCCTCGTGCATGCGCGCGGCGATCAGGATGTTGTAGTCGGTGCCGATCGCGACGACGAACAGGTACAGCACGATCGGGATCGAGAAGTCGATGCCCGCGTAGCCCAGCGCGTGCAGGTACAGCAGGACGACCGCGCCCAGCGTCGCGGTGAAGGTCAGGGCGACGCACACGAGCAGGCTGACGGCGCCGAGCACCGCGGTCAGGAGCAGCCCGAGGATGACGACGATGATGACGGCGGCGACGGGGAACACGCGTCCGGTGTCGGCGCGGAGCTGGTCGCGCACGTCGACGAACGCGGAGGTCTGGCCACCGACGTACACCTCGGCCCCGGGGACCGACCCGTGCGCGGCGTCGCGCAACGGCCCCTCGACCGTGGCCATCGCGGCGTCGGAGTAGGGGTCGTCCGCGAGCACCACGGTCAACAGTGCCGTCGTCCCGTCGGTCGTCGTGGTGGGCGGGGCGACCGACGTCACGCCGGGGACCGCCGCGAGGTTGGTCGCGAGCGCGGTGAGCGAGGCCGGGTCGAGCGGCGCCGTCCCCACGACGTAGACCTGCGTGGGGCTCAGCGCGCCCGCGGGGAACGACGCGTCGAGCGTGGCGTAGGCCTGGCGCGACGCGGTGTCGGCCGGGAGCTCGTCGAGCGTGTCGTAGGTCGCCTGGTACCCCGAGGCGAACAGCGTGAGGACCACGAGCCCGGCACCGACGGCGAGCGCCGGCACGGCCGGGCGACGGGCCGTGAACGAGCCCACGGCCGCGAACGGGCTGCGTCGGGGGTCGTGGCCGGGGCCGAGGGGCCAGAACAGGGCGCGGCCGAGCAGCACGAACACCGCGGGGATCAGGGTCAGCGCCGTCACGAGCATGACGGCCACGGCCACGATCAGTCCCGGTGCCAGGGTGCTCAGCGACTCGAGCTGCGCGAAGAGCAGCGCGGCGAAGGCGCCGATCACGGTCAGGGCGGAGGACGCGACGACCCGTCCCACGGTGCTCACCGAGGCGTTGAGCGCCGCGCGGTGGTCCTCGCCCCGGCGCAGGTGCTCGCGGTAGCGGAACAGCACGAACACGATGTAGTCCGTGCCGATCCCGAACAGCACCACGACGAGGATCGGCTGCAGGGTGTCGCTCACCTGGAAGTCGAGCAGGTCGGCGAGCCACGCCGTGAGGCCCGTGACGACGGAGAGCACGACGCCGATCACGAGGATGGGGACGACCGCGATCACCGGGCTGCGGAACACCAGGCCGAGCAGCACCACGATGAGCAGGACGGTCGCGATGGTGATGGTCCGCTCGGCGCTCGCGTAGGCCGTGGTGGTGTCGACCTGGATCGCGGCGTTGCCCGTGAGCGCACCGGTCAGGTCGGTGCCCGCGAGGGCGGCGTCGGTCGCGGTCCGCAGGGCGGGCACGGCGTCGTCGACGGCCTCGTCGCCGGGCTGGCCGTCGAACGCGACGGACAGGGCAGCGGTCAGGCCGTCCGGGAGAAGGACTGCGGCGTCTCCTGCACCGAGACGACCCCGGGCACCGCGTCCCCCTGCAGGGTGGTCACGAGTCCCGCGACCGTCGTCTGGTCGTCCGGGGTGAGGGCCGCGCCGTCGGTCCGGACGACCACGAGGCTGCCCGTCGCCCCCGACTGCGCGGGGAAGCTCTCGTCACCCGTGTCCTGGGCCTTGACCGACTCGAAGGACGCCGGCAGGAACGACTGCTGGTCTCCCGTCGTGTAGTCGTCGAGGCTCGGCGAGAAGACGACGACGGCGGCCGCGAGGAGCACCCAGACGCTGATCACGCGCCACGGGTGAGCGATCACCGTGCGAGCGATGCTGGCGAACATCGGTGCGCCTTCCTCGGCGACGTCCCGGTACCACGACCCCTCCAGCGTGGCACCGGCGCCGGGGCGCGACAACCGGGGCCACGACCGGCCGACCACGACCGGCCGGTCGGCCCCCTCAGGCGCTCGCGGGCTCGTCGAGGAGCGCCGTGCGGATCGCCTCGACCCCGACCTGCACCTCGGTGAAGCTCGTCGACAGGGGCGAGAGCCCGAGCCGCAGGCCGTCGGGCCGCCGGAAGTCCGGGACGACGCCCTGCGCCCACAGCCGCCGCAGGACCTGCTCGAACGCCGCGTGGTCGATCGTCACGTGGCTGCCGCGCCGCGCCGGGTCGCGAGGTGAGGCGACGCGGACCCCGAGCGGGACGAGCAGCTCGTCGACGAGGTCCAGGGCGAACCCCGTCAGTCGCACGGACTTGGCCCGGACGGCGTCGATGCCGGCCTCCGCGAGCAGGTCGAGCATGTCCTGCATCGCGAGCATCCCGACGACAGCGGGCGTCCCGCTGAGGAACCGCCGCACGCCCTCGTGCGGCGCGTACGCGGGTCCCATCTCGAAGGGGGCGTCGCTGCCCATCCAGCCCTGGATGGGCTGGGTCATGGTCGCCTGGAGGCCTGCGCGCACGTACCCGAACGCGGGCGACCCGGGACCGCCGTTCAGGTACTTGTAGGTGCAGCCCGCCGCGAGGTCCACGCCCCAGGCGTCGAGCTCGACCGGGACGGCCCCCGCCGAGTGGCACAGGTCCCACAGCACGAGCGCCCCCGCGTCGTGGGCGAAGCGTGTGATCGCGTCGGCGTCGGCGAGGTGCCCGGACCGGTAGGCGACGTGGCTCAGGACCACGAGCGCCGTCCGCGGCCCGACGACGCCCGCGACCTGGGCAGGGGTCACGCCCGCGTCGGGCTCCGGGGAGAGCCAGCGCAAGGTCGCGCCCCGCTCCGCCGCGATGCCCTGGAGCACGAACCGGTCCGTGGGGAAGTTCCCCGTGTCGACCACGATCTCGGTGCGGTCCGGGCGCGCGTCGAGGGCCGCGCGCACGAGCTTGTAGAGGATCACGGTCGTCGAGTCGCCCACGAACGTCTGACCCGGCGCCGCACCGAGCACGGTCGCCCCGATCCGGTCGCCGACCGTGAGCGGCAGGCCGTACCAGGACTCGTCCCAGCCGCGGATCAGGCGCGCGCCCCAGTGCTCGGTCGCGAAGCGTGCGAGGCGCTCGGCGCTCGCTCGCGTGGGCCGGCCGAGGGAGTTGCCGTCGAGGTAGGCGACCACGTCCTCGGAGGGCACGAACTCCTCGCGGAACCGGGCGAGCGGGTCGGCCCGGTCGAGGGTGGCCGCGCGCTCGGCGGGCGAGCCGGTGGAGGTGGTCGGGGACGCGCCGGGCGAGCTGGTCACGGGAGGTCCTCACTGTGGGTGGGCGGGGTGGGGTGCGGGCGGCCGTGCAGGTCGTGGGGCGTGAGGACACGGGCACCGGCGAACCAGGCGGCGAGCTCCTCGGGGGAGGCCCCGGGCCCGGGGCGGGGGCCGGGCAGGTGCGTGAGCGCGGCGGTCGCCGGACCCGACGTCAGCGCACGCAGCAGCGCGTCCTGGGTGAGCCCCACCGCCAGGAGCGCGCGCAGCTCGCGCGCGTCGATCCCGGCGGGCAGCGGACCGTTGCCCTGGTCCGTGCCGTAGACGACGGTCCCGCCGGCAGCGACGAAGCGCGTCAGGTTGTCGAGCGCCACGGCGTGCTGGTCCGTGGGCTCGCCCCAGCCGTGGACGTCGAGCGTGCTGACCCACGTCTGCCCCCTGGCCATGGCCGCGACGAGGTCGTCGGTCAGGCGCTCGCTGAACGGTGCGTGGGCGAGCCGGTCCACGCCCGCCACGAGCGCGCGCCGGGCCTGGCCCGCGCCCTCGGTGTGCGCGACCACGGGTCGGCCCCGCTCGTGGGCGCGACCGACGAGCGTGCGCAGGGTCGCGTCGTCGGGCACGGGGCCCGCCCCGGCGTGCAGGGCGACCTTGACGAAGCTCGCCCCGGCCGCGACCTGACGGTCGACCGCGGCCACGGCACGGCCCGCGTCGGCGACCTCCACGACCGAGCCGCGCGGGGCCCACGAGCGGTCGGAGGGGTAGCCCCCGGGAGCCGTGAGGAAGGCACCGGCGAAGCGGACCTCGGGCAGCCCGGGCGCACCGGGGCGGGGGACGGGCCGGGCCGCGCGGGCAGCCAGCGCGGCCAGTGCCACGGGGTCGCCGCCCAGGTCGTCGACCGCCGCGAGGCCGCCGCGGGACAGGGCCTCGGCGTCGACCAGCCCCAGGTGCACGTGCGTGTCACGGAAGCCGGGCAGCAGGGCGCCCGCCAGGTGACGGGTCGGTGCGGGGTCGGCACCCGACGCGGGCCGGAAGCCGTCCGGGGTGGCGACGAGCGCCGTCGGGCCGGACCACCCCGTGCCCCGCTCCCACCGCGCGTCGACCGTGACGGTCACCGCGCGGGCGGGCGCGACGTCGCTCACGCCCGCCCGATCTCGGTGCGCACCGCGAACAGCTCGGGGACGAAGGTCAGGCCGAGGGCCCGCTCCAGGAAGCCCACGCCGCTCGAACCGCCCGTGCCGCGCTTTGTCCCGATGATGCGCAGCACGGTCTTCATGTGACGGAAGCGCCACAGCTGGAAGTTGTCCTCGAGGTCGACGAGCTCCTCGCAGCTCTCGTACGCGAGCCAGTTCCCCTCCGGGTCCTCGTAGATCGCGCGGATGGTCCCGACCACGTCCTCGTCGAGCGTGTACCCCTGCGTCACGTCGCGCTCCAGGACGCGGGCGGGCACGTCGTGGCCGTGGCGCGCGAGGTAGCGCAGGAACTCGTCGTAGACGCTCGGCTCGTGCAGCAGACGGTCGAGCCCGGCACGCGCCGCGGGCTCGGCGTCGAACACCGACAGCATGCGCGCGTTCTTGTTGCCCAGCAGGAACTCGACCGCGCGGTACTGCCAGGACTGGAACCCCGACGCGTGCCCCAGGAAGCCCCGGAACTGCGCGTACTCGCTCGGGGTCAGCGTCGCCAGGACCGACCACTGCTCGGTGAGGGTGCGCTGGACGTGCTTGACCCGCGCGATGCGCTTGAGCGCGGACTGCAGGTCGTCGGCCGCGATGAGCGCGCGCGCCGAGACCAGCTCGTGCAGGACCAGCTTGAGCCACAGCTCGGTCGTCTGGTGCTGGACGATGAAGAGCATCTCGTCGTGGTGCGCGGGCTCGCTGACCGGGACCTGCGCGTCCAGGAGCGCGTCGAGACGCAGGTACGAGCCGTACGTCATGCGGTCGCGCAGATCGGTCACGATGTCTGGCTCGAGCGGGCGCTCGGCGCCCGGCGACGGCGTTGTCATCTCCCGAGAGTAGGGCTCGCGCGCGCCGGGCGTCAGGGTTTCGCGGGCCGCGGGCGCCCGACGTAGGGTCTCCCGGTGACGGACGAGACCACTGGGCGAGCGACGAGCATCGACGTCGGGATGCTCGACGACCTCGCGGGGGACCCGCCCGCGCGCCGCGACCTGCTGCGAGCGCTGCGCGGCGTCACGGGCGCTCCCGGGCAGGACCGGTTCTCCGCGTCCGCCACCAGCATCCTCACGCTCGCCGAGGCGGGCCCCGCACGCCACGTGCTCGTCGTCCGGCACGACGGCGACGTCGCGGGCCTCGGGGTCCTGCACCCGGGCGGCGCGAACGACCGGATGCTCGCCCTGCTCGACGGCGCCCGCCCCCAGGACGTCGTCCTGTTCCGCGGGTTCCTCGTGGACCACCGCCACCAGGGGGTCGGCGTCGGGACCGCGGTCGCGGCCGCGCTCCCGGGCCTCGTGGCGGCACTGGCCAGGCGGACCGGTCGCGAGGCGTTCGCCCTGGTCGTCCTCGTCGTCGACGCGGAGAACGCCGCCGGCCTGCGCGCCTACACCCGCGCCGGGTTCGCGGCCCGCGGCACGTACGTCGACGAGGACGGGCACACGCAGACCGTCATGGCGCTCGCGGCCTCCTGAGCGCGCGCCCTGAGCGCACCTGCGCGGTGGGATCGCTCCCTCGCCCATCGCGCGCCGCGGAGCGAGTCCGGGACGCGCGTCCTACAGTGCAGCCCAGGACCGGGCGGTACCGCGACGGCGACGGGAGCTGCGGATGGCACGCGTAGTGGTGACAGGCCTCGGGGCCGTGACCCCGCTCGCGACGACCGCGCCCGCGACCTGGGCCGCGCTCGTGCGGGGCGACCAGGGTGTCCGCGCGGTCGCGGACGACTGGGCGCGCGACCTCCCGGTGCGCATCGCCGCCCGGGTCGACGACACGTTCGCGGACGGTCTCGGGGTCCGGGTGCTGCGCCGGACCGACCGGGCCGAGCAGCTCGCGCTCGTCGCAGGCCGGGAGGCGTGGGACGACGCGGGACGCCCCGAGGTCGACCCGGAACGGCTCGCCGTCGTGGTCGGCTCGGCGAACGGCGGGATCGCGTCGACCCTCGCGCAGAGCCGCCTGCTGGACACGCAGGGCTACCGCCACGTCTCCCCGCACGCCGTGACCATGCTCATGGCCAACGGCCCCGCGGCATGGCTCTCGATCGAGCTGGGGGCCAAGGCGGGGGCTCGCGCCCCGATCAGCGCGTGCGCGGCGGGCAGCGAGGCGATCATCACGGGACGCGAGATGATCCTGGCGGGAGCCGCCGACGTCGTGGTGTGCGGGGGAGTCGAGGCCGGTGTCGAGGCGTTCTCCCTCGCCGCCTTCGCCCGGGCACGGGCCATGTCCACGCGCAACGACGAGCCCGCGCGCGCCTCGCGGCCGTTCGACCTGGCCCGCGACGGGTTCGTGATGGGCGAGGGGGCCGCGCTCGTCGTCCTGGAGAGCGAGGAGCACGCCCGCGCGCGGGGTGCACGGGTCCTCGGCGCCGTGGCCGGGGCCGCGCTCACGTCGGACGCCTTCGACATCGTGGGCGGCGACCCGGTGAATCAGGCGCGCACGATCACGCTCGCGCTGCGCTCGGCGAGGCTGGACCCCGGCGACCTGGGGCTCGTGCACGCGCACGCCACGTCGACCCCGGTCGGCGACCGCAACGAGGCCGACGCGCTGCGGGCGGCCCTGCCCGACCCCCCTCCGGTCACCTCGACCAAGGGGGCGACCGGCCACCTGCTGGGCGCGTCCGGCTCGCTCGGCGTCGTCGTCGCGCTGCAGGCCCTGCACCACGGCGTCGTGCCGCCCACGCTCAACCTCGACGAGCTGGACCCCACGATCGGCCTCGACGTGGTGCGAGGCTCCGCCCGCCCCACCGCTGCTCGCCACGCCCTCGTCGACGCGTTCGGGTTCGGCGGGCACAGCGCGAGCATCGTCGTCTCGCGCGACTGAGCCGGCGGGCGGCAGGGCTCGTGCCGCGGTGGCCGCGTGGCGCACGAGGCTCCCCGGCCCCTCCGGGCCTTGCCCGGCACGTGCGGGCAGTGCAGGGCAGTGCGGGCAGTGCGGGGGTGGGGCGACGCGGACCTACGCGTCGACGAGCCGGGCGGCGACCGCACCTCCCGCGGCGGCATCGAGGTCGAGGCGGACCCCGGTGGTCCGGGCGTCGGGGAGCGAACGGACGCGGTCGAGCTCGCGGCTGACGGCCCTCGCGGCCCGGGGGTCCGGCCCGACCAGGGGCAGCCGGACTCGTGGGCTCCCGATGCGCCCGAGCGCGTGGAGCACGAGCTTGGTGGCGACCGCGGGCGGCATGAACGTGTTGAGGGCCCGGGCGAGCGGCTCGATGCGCTGATGGACGCCCGTCGCCGCGCGGAGCTCCCCGGCCGCGACGGCGTCGAGCAGCTTCCGGTACGAGCCCGGCGCGACGTT
Source organism: Oerskovia sp. 140933 (assembly GCF_059651515.1). NCBI lineage: Bacteria > Bacillati > Actinomycetota > Actinomycetes > Micrococcales > Cellulomonadaceae > Oerskovia > Oerskovia sp. 140933. Next base: position 97,910 of record NZ_JAMXIO010000004.1, on the reverse strand, counting down.
GGCGCTCACGCCGACGATGCCCGCACCGTCGATCGCGAGGGTGGGGAGCGCCGCCGCGTCGGACCCGGCGAAGTAGAGCAGGTCGCCGCTGCCGATGAGGTGCGCCGCCCTCGCGAGGTCGCCGTCGGCGTCCTTCACGGCGCAGACGTTCGGATGCCTCGCGGCCGACAGGAGGGTCGCGAGCTCGAACCCGGTACCGGTGCGGGCCGGCACGTCGTCGAGCATGACGGGCAGGTCGGTCGCGTCGGCGACGGCGCGGACGTGGGCCAGGACGCCCTCCTGGCCCGGGCGCACGTACGCGGGAGACGCGACCAGGAGGCCGTCCGCGCCGGCCGCCTCGCACGCCAGGTGGTGCGAGATCGTGTGGGCGGTGTCGCTCGACCCCCCTCCGGCGACCACGGTCGCGCGCCCGGCCGCCACCTCGCGGGCGGTCTGCACGAGCCGGATCTTCTCCCGGTCGGTCAGGGTGCTGGACTCTCCCGTCGTGCCCGCGACCACGACGCCGTCGGCCCCTCCGGTGACGACGGCGTCGACGAGGCGCTCGACATCGGTCCACGCCACCTCGCCGTCGGGCGTGAAAGGGGTGACGAGAGCGACGAGGAGCTGACCGAAGGGGTTCTGCTGAACAGGCATGCGTCCACGCTAGGGCGACCCGAACGCCCAGGTCTGTCCGAGAACCGTCAAGATCGCGGCGGTGCCCGTCCGGGTTCCGTCAAGACGCGCGACGCCGCGCGGGCGCCGGCCGTAGACCGGGACCATGACCTTGACATCGATCCTTCCCACGCTCCGTGCGAGCATCCCCGACCCGATCGCCACCGACCGTTGGCCCGTGGGCACCCGGGCGACCGTGACGGACGTCCTGGTGGCGGGCGTCTCGCTGGCCCACCTGGCCGCGCTGTGCCGCACCCCGTGCGTGCACGTCGCAGACGTCGCCGCACCGGCGCCCGGGCGTCCCGGCGACCCCGCGGGGACGGTCGTGGTGACCTCCGTGACCGCGGTCCACGACGTCGGTACCGGCCTGCCCTGGCTGACCCTCGACGCCGACGTGCCGGCCGGTTCCGCGTCGTGGTCCGAGGTGCGGCTCGTCGGGCGAGCCTCGACGGCCCGCCACGCGCGCGCGAGGCTCCGGGGCGGCGGGCACGCGACGCTCACGCTCCCGGCCGACGTCCGCGCGGGCGACCTGCTGGCGGTCCCGTGCCGTGGTCTGCTCGCGTTGCGAGACGTCCGTGTCGCGCGGACCGCGACCGACGCCGCCCCCGAGGGGAGCCTGGTGTGACTCTCCTGCACACGATCCTCTCGAGCCGCGTCGCGGCGCTGCGGTCCGCCGAGACCCTCCTCTGGCCCGCCGGGACCCTGCTGACCCCGGAGGACGTCCTGGTCGCGGGGACCTCGCTGGCCGACCTCGGACGCACGGTCGGGACCCCGGCCCTCTGGTCCGACGGCGCCCCGGAGGCGCAGGGCGTCCCCGGGGCCCCCGGTCGTCGGGTCGTCCTCGTGGTCCAGGTCGAGGCCGTGGTCCCACCGCTGCACCGACACAGCGAGGCATGGGTGGACGCCGAGCTCGAAGGCTGCTCTGCGCTGCTGCCCGCGGTGCGGCTGCTGGGGCGGGCAGGGTCTGCGCGCACCACGCGCTACCGGCTCCGACCGGACCGGGAGGACGCGCTGCCGGGCCTCGTGCGCCTCCCGGTCGACCTGCACCGCCACGACCTGCTCGCGAGCCTGGCGCCCGTCGCGCTCGAGGACGTCGCGCGCTGAGGTCCGCGTCGCCAGGACCCGCCCAGGTGCGTCCGGACGGACCTCCGGCGGTTAGGCGCGGCGCTCGCCGCTGCGGGGTGCGGCGAGCGCCGCACCGACGAGCTGTGCGAGGGTGACGGCGACGACGCGCTGGTCGAGGTCGGGGCGACGCACCCGGGTCGACGCGTCGAGGAGGAAGCGGCCGTGGACGGCCCCGGCATGCTCGATCAGCAGCTCGATCCGGTCGCCCGTGGGCAGACCTTCCCGGTCGACGTCGACGACGCGCCCACCGCTCGTCACGCTCCCGTCCGCGTGCAGACGCGGGTGGGCCCCACCGGTCGCGGTGTCGAAACGGCACTCGTCGACGTCCAGCGCCTCGACGACCTGTCGCTGGACGTGGTTGATCAGGACCGACGGCGGGGTGTCGGCCGCGGCGACCAGGCGGGCCGATGACACGATCCCCGCGAGGAAGCCCACGCGACGGCTCGACCGCGCCTGCTGACGCCGGCCCCACAGGGCGATCTCGGTGACGGCCACGCCCACGAGCAGCAGCAGGACCGTGGTCTCGACGTCGGTCCGGTCGGTGATCGTGAGCCGGTGGTGCGGCTCGGTGAGGAAGTAGTCGAACCACACGCCGCTCGACAGGGCCGCCCCGATCCCCGCGGCCCTGCGCCCGGTGGCTGCCGCGCCCACGACCACGAGGACCAGGACCAGGGCGGCGTTGGTGTTCGCCACGTCCGCGCGGAACGGTGCGAGCACCGCGCACACGACGAAAGGTGCGACCAACGCCCCCGTCACCACCAGGACGGCCCGGCGAGACCTCGTTCCCATCTCTCCATCAACCTGCCGCGGCGCGTCGAAGTCAAGGCGCCTTGACGGGATCCTGACGCGTGCCGGCCCGGGCGCAGGCCTTGGTCCCCTCACCTCCGGAGGCGCTCACCCCCGGCGTCCTCGCCTCGTGCCGCCGCGCCGCGGCTGCGGGCGCTGACCGCCGCGCGGTCCGGCGGTCGCGGGGGCCGACGTCGCGGGCCCACCGACGTCCTCTCCTGCGCCCGTGCCGGTCAGGAGCCGCCCGACCACGAGCTGCTGGCCCAGCCCCCACAGCGAGGACGTGGCCCAGTACAGGACGACACCCACGGGGAAGCCCACGGACACGACCGCGGAGACCGCGGGGAGCACCAGCATGAGCACGCCCTGCTGCCGGGCCATCGGGTTCGTGGGGTCGGCAGGCGGGTTGCTGCGGGCGCTCAGCCGCTGGGTCAGGACCTGCGCGGCGTACATGACGACGATCAGGACCGCGGGCACCAGGACTCCGGCCAGTCCTCCCGCACCGCCCAGCGCCGCGGTCAGCGACCCGGACAGCGGTGCGCCGAGGAGCGCCGCGGCGTCGGCCTCGCGCACCAGGTCACCGGTCAGGGCACCGACGGGCACCTGGCGCCCGATCCCCGAGAGCACCGAGTACAGCGCGAAGAGGACCGGCGCCTGCACGAGCACCGGCAGGCAGCCCGCGAGCGGGTTGGCCCCGGTGCGCGACATGAGCTCCTGCTGCTCGCGGCGGGCCGCGTCCCGGCTCGCAGGGTCCGTCTTCCCGCGGTACCTCTCCTGGATGCGGCGGATCTCGGGCGAGGCCGCACGCATCGCGCGCATGCCCCGGACCTGTACGACGACGAGCGGGACGAGCAGGACCTTGACGACCACGACCAGGCCCACGATCGCGAGGCCCCACGCGGCGCCTCCGGCGGGATCGAGACCGAGCGCGGTCAGCGCCGAGTGGAGATGGACGAGGGTCCAGGCCACCAGCAGCTCGAGCGGGTGGACGAGCGTGGACAGGGTACGGGTGAGGGCATCGACGACGGGCACGGCAGGACTCCTGCGGGTGGAGGGGAAGGGGAGCGCGAGGCTCCCGCGCCAGTTCCGCAGGGAAGTCCGGCAGGCCCCGGCCGTCGACGGCTCGGGACGTGCTGGTGGTTCAGGCGGCGCGCGGGAGCGGGGCCGCTCCCGGTGCTCGCGGCTGAGGGCGCCCGGGCGTCGTGGGGCTGTGCTGCCGCGCGGGGGCGGGCAGCGGCAGCGGCTCGGGGCCCACGGGCACCGCGAGCAGCAGCAGGACGGCGACCGCGACGCACGCGAGCGCGACGCCGAGCACCCCCGCGGTGGCCGCGAGGGTCGCGGCTCCGAGCAGGGACAGGACGCCGCCCAGGGACGTCGAGCCGAACGACTGCCCGACGGTGAGCGCCAGCACCAGCACGAGCGGCACCAGGGCGACGGCTCGCGCGGAGGAGGCGGACGTCAGGCGGTCGTAGCGCTCGCGCAGGGCATGTGCCGTCGCCATCCTCGCCACCTCCTGTCGTCCGTCCACGGTCCTCAGGTCCTTGCCCACGGTACCGGTCCACCGTGTCCGGTCAGCGTACCGCCCGTCGGTCGGGCGGCAGGGACAATGGCCCCGTGGACCTGGACCCGATCACCCGCCTGCTCGCCTCCCCGCCCGACCTCCCGGTCCGCCACCACCTGGACGACCTCGTCGACGCGGTGCGCGCCCGGGGCGTCGCGGTGCTCCAGGCCCCGCCCGGCACGGGCAAGACGACCCTGGTCCCGCCGGCGCTCGCGGCCATGACCGCTTCCCCGGCGACGGGCACGACCGCGGGCACGGGTCCAGTGCCGGCCGGCCCCGCGTCGCCCGGGCCGGCCCGTGCCGGTCGCGTGGTCGTGACCCAGCCCCGACGGATCGCGGCGCGGGCCGCGGCGCGCCGGCTCGCGCACCTGCTGGGCGAACCCGTCGGGCGCACGGTCGGCTTCTCGGTGCGTGGCGAGTCCCGCACCGGGCCCGAGACCCGCATCGAGGTCGTCACGACGGGCGTCCTGCTGCGTCGTCTGCAGCGCGACCCCGAGCTCGCGGGGGTGGGGGTCGTGGTGCTCGACGAGGTCCACGAGCGGCACCTCGACGCCGACCTGACCCTGGCCCTGCTGGTCGACGTCCGGGCGACCCTGCGCCCCGACCTGGCCGTCGTCGCGATGTCCGCGACGATCGAGGCAGAGCGCACCGCGAGCCTGCTGGGCGACGGGGCCCCCGCCCCGGTCGTGGTGGCCGACGGCAGCCTCTTCCCGGTGCGCGAGGTGTGGGCGCCGTCGCCCGGCCCGCGACTCGACGAGCGGGGCGTGCCGCGCGCGTTCCTCGACCACGTCGCGGCGACCACGCGACGGGCGCTCGCCGAGCAGCCCGGCGACGTCCTGGTGTTCGTGCCCGGCGCGGGCGAGGTCGACGGCGTCGCACGGCGGCTGGGCGGGGTCGACGCGGACGTGCGCCCCCTGCACGGGCGGCTGCCCGCGCGCGAGCAGGACCTGGCCCTGACGCCGGGCCCGCGTCGCCGGGTCGTGGTCTCGACGGCCGTCGCCGAGTCGTCGCTCACCGTGCCCGGGGTGCGGGTCGTCGTCGACGCGGGGCTGTCGCGCGAGCCACGCACCGACCACCGTCGAGGCCTCGCGGGGCTCGTGACGGTCCGCGTGAGCCGCGCGGCCGCCGAGCAGCGCGCCGGCCGTGCCGGGCGCGAGGGGCCCGGCGCGGTGTACCGGTGCTGGTCGCCCGGCGAGCACGCCCAGCTCGTCGCGCACCCGACCCCCGAGATCCTCACCGCGGACCTCGTCGCGTTCGCGCTCGAGCTCGCCTGCTGGGGGAGCCCCGACGGTGCGGGCCTCGCGCTGCTCGACCCGCCGCCCGCGGCCGCGATGGCGGTGGCCCGCGCGACGCTCGAGGCGCTCGGGGCCGTCCACCCCGACGGCACGGTGTCCCCCCGGGGGCGTGAGATCGCTCGCGTCCCGGCCGACCCGCGGCTCGCGCGCGCCCTCCTGGACGCGAGCGACGTCGTCGGGCCGCGGCTCGCCGCCGAGGTGGTCGCCCTCCTGTCCGACGACGTGCGTGCGCCCGGGGCGGACCTGGTCGCCGCGCTGCGGGACGCCCGCCGCGGCGGCCCGGCGAGCGGGGCGTGGCGGGCGCAGGTCGAGCGCCTCCAGGGGCTCGTCCCGACGGCCGGACGGGGGCGCCGCGAGGACCTGAGTCTGGACCTGGCGGTCGGGCTCGTGGTCGCGCTCGCGCACCCCGACCGGGTCGCCCGTCGGCGGGCGAACGGCTCCACGTACCTCATGGCCTCGGGCACGGGGGCCGCCCTGCCGCCCGGGTCCCCCCTCGCGGGCTACGACTGGCTCGCCGTCGCGGACGCCGACCGCGGCGCCGGCCGCCGCGACGCGACCGTCCGGTCGGCCGCCCCGATCGACGAGGACCTCGCGTACGAGGCCGCGTCCGCGGCCCTGCGCGAGGACGAGACCGTCACGTGGACGGGCGGACGCGTCCAGGCTCGGCGCACGACGCGCCTCGGCGCGATCGAGATCGCCTCGCAGCGGATCACCGACCCGCCCGCCGACCGGGTCGTCGCGGCGCTGCGCGACGGGCTCGAGCGCGACGGGCTCGACGTCCTGCCCTGGCGCGAGTCCGCCCGCGAGCTGCGGCACCGGCTCGCGTTCCTGCACCGTGCCCTGGGCGACCCGTGGCCCGACGTCGGCGACGACGCGCTCCTCGCCGGCCTCGACAGCTGGCTCGGACCCGACCTCGCCCGGGTCCGCACCGCGGCCGACCTCCAGCGCCTCGACCTGACCGGCGCCCTGCGGCGGCTGCTGCCCTGGCCCGCGGCCGGCCGGCTCGACGAGCTCGCGCCCGTGCGCGTCGACCTGCCCGGAGGGCGCGGTGCGCGCCTCGACTACACGGGGGACCAGCCCGTGCTCGCGGTCAAGGTCCAGGACGCGTTCGGGTGGCGCACCACGCCCCGCGTCGCCGACGGGCGCGTGCCGGTGCTGCTGCACCTGCTGTCCCCGGCCCGCCGACCCGCGGCGATCACCGCGGACCTCGAGTCGTTCTGGCGCACGGGGTACGCGCAGGTGCGCGCCGAGCTGCGCCGCCGCTACCCCAAGCACGACTGGCCGGAGGACCCGACGGCCTGACCGCCTGAGCACGCACCCCCGCGCACGCCCCGTGCACCGTGCGTCCTGCCCCGTGCGCGGCCTACCCTGGTCGGGAGCCGCGCCGGGGCCCGTACCGCCCGGGCGGGGGAGGAGCGCACCGTGGCACACCTGACCTGCACCGGCATCATGTCCCTCGACGGCTACGTCGCCGACGCCTCGGGCTCGTTCGGGTGGAGCGCCCCCGACGAGGAGGTGCACGCGTTCGTCGACGACCTCGAGCGCGACGTCGGCACCTTCCTCCTGGGCCGCCGCGTCTACGAGGTCATGCGGGTGTGGGACGACCCCGCCCTGCTCGAGGACGACTCGCCGGCCGTCCGTGACTACGCGCGCATCTGGCGCGCGACGGACAAGGTCGTGTACTCGACCACGCTCGACGACTCCGGCGCCCCGCGCACCCGGCTCGAGCGGTCGTTCGACCCGCAGGCCGCACGCGCCCTGGTCGACCGTGCCGAGCGTGAGGTCGGCATCGGCGGGCCGACCCTCGCCGCGCAGGCGCTCGCGGCCGGGATCGTCGACGAGCTGCGGATCCTCGTGCACCCGGTGCTCGTGGGCGGCGGGACGTCGTTCTTCCCGGCGGGCGTCCGGCTCGACCTCGAGCTGCTCGACGAGCGGCGCTTCACGGGCGGCGTCGTGTACTCCCGGTACCGGCTGCCTCGCTGAGGCCCTGAGGCCCTGAGGCCCTGCGGCGCGGCGCCCCGGGCCGGCGCCGGGCGGCGTGCGCCTGGTCACGTCGGGCGCCCTCGCCGGGCCGTGGTCCCGCAGCCTTTGAGAAGGTGGGGCCATGCGTGCACACCCCGACGTCCGGACCGAGCTCCCTCGCGACCTGGAGGACCTGCAGCACCGCATCGCGGGCATGGACACCCAGGAGGTGGTCGACGAGCTCGGGCGCCTGGGCGACCAGCGGCGTGCGGTCGCGTTCCGGCTGCTGCCCAAGGGGCGTGCGGTCGAGGTCTTCGAGGACCTCGACCCGGCGATCCAGGCCGAGCTCGTCGAGGCGCTGCGGTCCGAGGCGACCGCGGAGATCTTCGCGGCCCTCGACCCCGACGACCGGGCGTCTCTGCTCGACGAGCTGCCCGCGGGCGTCGCGGCCCGTCTCCTGGGCGGCCTGGGGCCCGACGAGCGGGCCCTGACGACCGCCCTGCTGGGGTATCCGGAGGACAGCGCGGGGCGACGCATGTCTCCCCGCGTGGCCTCGGTGCGGCGCGGCACGACCGTCTCGGGGGCGCTCGACGCGCTGCGCCGGGCGGGCGACGACGTCGAGACGATCTACACCGTGCCCGTGCTGGGTCCGGGGCGGGTCGTCGAGGGTGTGGTGTCGCTGCGGCGCCTGCTCGTGAGCGACCCGGGCGCGCTGGTCGAGGACGTCATGTCCCCGGCCGTGACCGTCGAGGCGACCGACGACCAGGAGCACGCGGCCAACGTGGTGCGCGACGGCGGGTACGTCGCGGTGCCCGTGGTCGACCACGAGCACCGCCTGCTGGGGGTCCTCACGGTCGACGACGCGATGCGCATCCTCGAGGCCGAGGACGACGAGGACTCGGCCCGGGTGGGCGGCTCGGAGCCGCTGCGCCGCCCGTACCTGACGGTGTCCGTCCTGGGGCTCGTGCGGGCTCGCGTGGTCTGGCTCCTGCTGCTGATCGTCGCGGCGAGCCTCACCGTGGGCGTGCAGAGCTACTTCGAGGCCGAGCTCGACGCGGTCGTCGCCCTCGCGCTGTTCATCCCGCTGCTCATCGGCACGGGCGGGAACGCGGGCTCGCAGGCCGCCACCACGGTGGTCCGCGCCCTGGCGGTGGGGGACATCCGTCGGGGTGACCTGCTGCGCGTGGTGGGTCGCGAGATGCTCACGGGCCTGCTGCTCGGGACGGTGCTCGCGGCGGTCGGCTTCGGTCCTGCGGCGTGGGTCGCGGGGGTGCAGATCGCGCAGGTCCTCGCGATCACGGTCGTGGGCGTGTGCCTGCTCGCGACGACGGTCGGGTCGAGCATCCCGATCCTGGCGCGCCGCGTCGGCATCGACCCGGCGATCGTCGCGGCCCCCTTCATCTCGACCTTCGTCGACACGCTGGGCCTGGTCATCTACTTCTCGGTCGCGAAGGTGGTCCTGGGCATCTGAGCAGCGCTCGGGGCTGCGCTACCGCGCGGACGGCCCTCAGTCCTGCGGTGGCCGCGCCCTGCGGACCTGCGCCGACCGGCGACGGGCGCCCACGACGCTGAGCGACATCGCGGCCAGGACCGCGAGGGCCGCGATCACCCAGCCGTAGGCGGGCACGGCGGGGAGCGCCTCGTCGGTGGGGGAGCTCGGGCCCGGGCTCGGCGTGGGGCCGGAGGCGCTGCCCGACGGCGCCGCGCCCCGCGCGTCCTGGGCGCGGTCCGCCGCGCTCACCTCGCGCGCCGCGGCGGCACGGTCGGCGTCGGTCGGCCCGGCGGGCGGTGCCTGCGCCTCGGGGGACGCCGGGGCGGGCGTGACCGGCGGTGCCGGGTCGAGGGCCAGCGCGGCCAGGGTCGCGGGACCCACGATCCCGTCCGGGTCGGGGCCCCGGGTCCTCTGGAACGCGATGACGGCGGCCGCGGTCGCGGGCCCGTAGGCGCCGTCGGCCTCGAGGACCTGGCCGTGCACCTGCAGGCGTTCCTGGAGCGTGCGGACGTCGGCGCCCGACGCACCGAGGACGAGGCCCGTGGGGGCACGGGGTGCGACCGCCGCGCCGCTATCCGTTATGTCCCTTTCGCTCGCGCGACCCGTGCTCTCCGTGCCGTCGGCGCCCCCCTGTCCTCCCGCGCCTCCCGCGCCTGTCGAGGACGTGTCGGGGGCAGCCTGCGCGGGCGGCGGCTGCGGGGCCGGTGCGGCGGCGCCCGGGTACGCCGCGAAGACCTCGGCGACGTACGCGCCCCCGGCGCCGTCGGTCGCGTACCCGACGCCCACCGACGTGAACGTCGGCGACAGGATGTTCGCCCGGTGCCCCGCAGACCCCATGAGGTTCGCGTGCAGCCCGGCGGGGGAGGGATCGGTGGACCAGGCCACGTTCTCGGCCCAGGCCGACCAGCCGCCCGGGATCCGGGCGCCCGTCGACGGGTTGTGGCTCAGGGAGCCGTCCGCGGCCATCTGCTCGGCCCAGGCCTGGGCGACGCCCGCGAGCCGGGAGTCCGGCGTGAGGGGACCCAGCCCCGCGGCCGAGCGGGCTCCGTTGACGAGCCCCGTCACGTCCCCGGCCCCCGCGGCGCGCGCCGGTGCGCTCGCGCCCAGCCCCACCGTGACGGTCAGTGCGGCGGTCGTGAGCGCGACGAGGAGCAAGGTCAGCCTGCGTGCACGCACGGGATCTCCCAGGTGATCGGGCGTGGACGGGTCGGATCCACTGTGACGTGCCCTGGCCGTTCGCGCGCGCGGGCGCCCTGGCCGCCCGGTGCCCCCGGCTCCGGCCCGCGGGTGCCCCCCGCCCCGGACAGGTGTGTGAGACCCTGGCGCCGTGCGCGCGACGACGAGGAGGTGGAGGAGCACCGTCAGGCAGGTGCTCCTGCTGCTCAACGAGGTGGACCCGTACGGCCTGGAGCCCGGCCTCCCCGAGGGGGCGCCCGAGGACGAGTACGAGTACGAGGCCGCCCCCATCGCCGTGCGGCTGTTCAAGGACGGCACCATCACCGCGGCCCAGGTCGACGCGATCTGGCTCCGGTGGTTCGGCGAGACCCTCACCGAGGCCCTCGGCCCGGCCCGGGTCGACCAGCTCGTGGCGCGGCTCGACAGGATCGTGGAGCCCCACGACCGTGCCACGCGCACGACATGACGTCCCCCGGGACGTGAGCGGCGCCGTCGGGCAGCACGCCGCCCCCTGACGCGCTCCTGATGCCGAGCGCGGCCCGCGCGGATACGTTCGCCCGGAGGCGCGCACCGCGCCCGCGGGCGAGAGGCAGGGCGCATGCCGACCAGCACCAGGACGACCACCCGGCGGCCGTGGCCCCTGTTCGCGTCCCTGCAGGGGTACCGCGGGGCATGGCTGCGCCGGGACGTCCTCGCGGGCCTGACCGTGTGGGCCGTGCGAGTCCCTCGCCTACGCGACGATCGCGGGCGTCTCGCCCGTCGTGGGCCTGTACGCCGCGGTCCCCTCGCTGGTCCTCTACGCGGCGTTCGGCAGCTCGCGCCACCTGGTCGTGGGGCCCATGTCCGCGACCGCGGCCCTGTCCGCGAGCGTCGTCGCGGCCTTCGCGCCCGGCGACGACGCGGCGTTCGTCGCGCTGACCACGGCCGTCGCGCTCGTGACCGGCGTGCTGTGCCTCGTCGCGGGGATCGCCCGCCTGGGGTTCCTGGCCTCGTTCGTCTCCGAACCCGTGCTCAAGGGCTTCATCGTGGGCCTGGCCCTGACGATCGTCATCGGGCAGGTGCCCGCGCTGCTGGGCGTCGACAAGGGCGAGGGGAACTTCTTCGAGAAGCTCTGGGCGATCCTCACCGAGCTCGGCACCGCGCACCCCCTGACCGTCGTCCTGGGGCTCGGATCGCTCGCCGCGGTGCTCGCGATCAAGCGCTGGCTGCCCAGGGTGCCCGGCTCGCTCGTCGTGGTCGGGGCCGGGATCGCCCTGGTCCTGCTGCTCGGGCTCGACGACGACGGCGTCGACGTCGTCGGCCCCATCCAGGCCGGTCTCCCCACGCTCGGCCTGCCGACCGGCGTCGACTGGACCACGTACACCGACCTGATCGGGCCCGCCGCGGGCGTCATGCTCGTGGGCTTCGCCGAGGCGCTGGGCGCCGCCAAGGCGTACGCGTCGCGCGAGGGCTACGACATCGACGCCGACCGCGAGCTCGTCGGCATGGGCGCCGCGAACCTCGGCTCGGGCCTCGCGTCCGGGATGGTCGTCAACGGCAGCCTGTCCAAGACCGCGGTCAACGGCGGAGCGGGGGCCCAGAGCCAGGTCTCGGGCCTCGTCGCGGCCGCCCTGACCCTCCTGACCCTGCTGTTCCTCACGCCCGTGTTCGAGTCGCTGCCCGAGGCCACCCTCGCGGCCGTCGTCATCGGGGCCGTGGTCGAGCTCGTCGACGTCGCGGCGCTGCGCCGCCTCTACCGCCTCGCGACCCCACGCAGCACGGCCCTGTACGGGGGCGCGGCCCGGCACGACTTCTGGGCGGCGCTCGCGGCCATGGTCGGCGTCCTGGTGTTCGACACCCTGCCCGGCCTGGTGCTCGGGATCGTGCTCTCGCTGTTCCTGCTCCTGGGGCGGGCCTCGCGCCCGCACGTGGCCGTGCTCGTGCGCAGCCCGCACGGCGTGTGGGTCGACCGCGCGCGCCGCGTGGCCACGGGCAAGGACGGGGGCCAGGGCGTCGAGGGGGCGCTCGTGGTGCGTGTCGAGTCGGGCCTGTTCTTCGCCAACGCCAACGCCGACACCGTGCGCGCGGCCGTCCGGCGCCTGGCCGCCGACGCGTCGCCCCGGGTCGTGGTCCTCGACGCGGAGACCGTGCCGTTCGTCGACGTCGAGGCCGCCGAGATGCTCGCCACGCTGCGCCGCGACCTGGACCGCACGGGCGCGCGGCTCGTGCTGGCCCGGGACGTGGGCCAGGTGCGCGACGTGCTGCGCGGCGCCGTCGGGCCCGACGACCTGCCCCCCACGTACCCCGACGTCGACACCGCCCTGCGCGACCTCCTGCCGACCGCTCCCGGGCGCGTCGGCCCGGCCCAGGCGGACGCGCCGCCCGCCTGAGGCCCGACGGCGCCGCCCACCCCGCGCGGCCACCGCCGCCCTCGCGCGCGGTCCGCCGGGCCCGGCACTACGGTCGGGGTGACCGGCCCGCGGGCAGCCCGCAGCGCCGGGGACACGACGCCCCACCCGGGGCGCCGCACGACGGAAGGAAGTGCCGTGGGCCCAGCCATCGGTCAGTCCCTGCCCATCGCGGTCGGGGTCCTCATCAGCCCCATGCCGATCGTCGCGGTCGTGCTGATGCTCGTCAGCGCGAGGGCCAGGGCCAACGGCTTCGCGTTCCTGCTGGGGTGGATCGTGGGGATCGCGGCCCTCGGGACGATCGTGCTGCTCGTGGCCGGGGCCGCGACGCCCGCCGCGGGCGGGCCGCCGGCCTGGGCGAGCGTCGTGAAGATCCTCCTGGGCGTGCTCCTGCTGCTCCTCGCCGTCACGCAGTGGCGCGGGCGCCCGCGCGCCGGCACGACCCCCGCGACACCGAGGTGGATGACCGCGATCGACGCCTTCACGCCCGCCAAGGCGTTCGGCCTCGCCGTCCTGCTCGGTGCGGTCAACCCCAAGAACCTGCTCCTCGTCGTGTCCGGGGCCGCGGCCATCGCCGCCGCGACCTCCCAGACCGGTGAGCAGCTCGGGGCGCTCGCGGTGTTCGTCGTCGTGGCGAGCCTCGGCGTCGCCGCCCCCCTCGTGATCTACCTGTCGATGGGCGAGCGCGCGGCCACGCTCCTCGACGGGCTCAAGACCTGGATGACCCGGAACAACGCCGTCATCATGGCCGTGCTGCTCGTGGTGCTCGGGGCCAAGATGGTCGGCGACGGGATCGCGGCGCTGTGAAGGGAGCGGAGGACATGACCGTGGACGACGCGACGGACAGGGGGACGGGACCCGGGCCGGGAGGCGACCGTCCCGGTCCCGGTCGGGTCGAGGAGGCCCTGGGGCTGCTGCGCTCGGGAGGGCACCGCGTGACCGAGGCCCGGCGCGCGGTCCTCGAGGTCCTCGCGACGGGGGAGGGGCACCCCAGCGCCGACGAGCTCTGCGCCCGGGTGCACGAACGCCACCCGGGCATCCACCGAGCGACCGTCTACCGCACGGTGGACCGGCTCACGACGCTGGGCGTGCTGACCCACGTGCACATCGGCGGCGGAGCCACCGCGTACCACCTCGCGGCGGGTTCCCCCGCCCGCGAGCACCTGCACGCGATCTGCGACGTGTGCGGTCGCATCATCGACCTGCCCGGCGACCTCCTGGACCCCGTCACCACGTGGCTCGCGACCGAGGCAGGCTTCACGCTGGCGCCCGCGCACGTCGCGCTGTCCGGCACGTGCGCGACGTGCCGGACCGCCTCCCACGTCCCGGACGGTCCGTGACCGCCCGGGCCCCGCCTCGCCGATCCTGCGGAAAACCCTTGCCCTCGCCCCGGGGGACCCCGCTACTGTGGTGCTCGTCCGGTCAGGAGACCGGTCGCCGCACGGCCCAGCCCGGGCGGCACCCCTCCTGGCCCGTTCTCATGAGGTGCCGCCCCGGCGGCCCGCACGAGCTGACGCACACGAGACCGCGCCACGGTGGTAGCGCGGCGAGCCAGGCACATGAACCTGGCCACGACGGGGACCCGTGGTGTGCGTGGAGGTCCCAAGTCGCCCGGACTGCAGTCGGGCGGCACCCCTGGAGAGGCATGTGCCAAGGATGGCGACGGAACGCACCAGCGTCCCGTGGGCGGGTTCGATTCCCGCCCTCTCCGCAGACGACGTGGGCGGTCGCGGGGCCTCACGGCTCCGGGCCGCAGACAGGAGCCGGTCGATGAGCGAGGTCCTCATCTACAACCTGGGTGGCGGGCAGGTCCTCGGCCGCGTCTCGCTCGGACACGCGATCCGCATGCTGCACCGGCGCGTCGCGGCCGTGCGCGAAGCGGTCGAGGGAGAGACGTTCGGCCCGTACCAGCGTCCCGTCTCGGTCGAGCTCGTCCGCTACGTCCACACCCGCTGGGTCTACGAGCGCACGGGCCGCGTCCCCTACTCGCGCGCCGCGCTGCTGCGCCGCGACCGGCACCGGTGCGCGTACTGCGGTCAGCCCGCGACGACCATGGACCACGTCGTGCCCCGCTGCCAGGGCGGCGCGACGACCTGGCTCAACGCCGTCGCGGCGTGCGAGCCGTGCAACTCCGCCAAGGCCGGGCGCACGCCCCAGGAGGCGGGCATGACCCTGCGCTCGCGGCCGTTCGAGCCCGTGCTCGCCGACGTCTACCCGCACGGGAAGCGCTGAGCCTCAGCGCTGCGGGGAGTTCTCGACCCGGATCGTGCCGTCCTGCTCGAGGACGAGCCGGTGCGGGTCGCCGTCCGCGAGGTTCAGCGCGTGCTCGAGCGCGACCTGCGGCACCTCGAGGGCCCAGTCGGGCAGGTAGCGGTGCGTGCGCAGCGCCTGCAGGATGGGGCCGGGCGGGATGCGGCGGGACGTCAGGTCGGACACGACCCCAGGATCGCACGGGCCCGGCCCGGTGGCGCGGTGCCCGGGTGCCCGGGGCCCGTCCTGCGGTCGGCCCCGGGGGCTGTGCCCGAGGGCCGGTGCAGGGTACTCGCTGGTTCTCCCGCTCGCAGCCGACTACGATGGGCCACCAAGGAGTCAGGAAGAGGCCCCTCGACACGCACGTGCTGAGAGCGAGCCCCCATGCCTACCGAACAGTCCCCCCGTCGACGCCGACGCGACCCGCTCGCCGAGGCGCTGAGCGTCGGGCGAGCCCATCCTGCCGGCCAGTACCGCGTCGACCTGCGGACCGGCGAGTGGTGGTGGTCCGAGGAGGTCTACCACCTGCACGGGCTGACCCCGGACGCCGCGGCGCCCAGCGCGGGCCTCCTGGCCTCCCACAAGCACCCCGACGACCGCGACACGGTCCTGCGCGAGCTCTCGGTCCTGCGCACGACGGGGCGCCCCTTCAGCTGCAGCCACCGGATCGTGGACGCCCGCGGCCGCACGAAGACCGTGACCGTCACGGGGCAGGGCCGGCGGGACGCCTCCGGGGCGGTCGTGGAGGTCATCGGCATGGTGATCGACACCTCGGCCGCGTACGAGGAGACGCTGCGGCGCGAGGTGACGCGCCAGGTCGCGGTCGGGCTCGAGGACCGCGCGGTCGTCGACCAGGCCAAGGGCGTCCTCATGGCCTCCCACGGGCTCGACCCGGACGGTGCGCTCGACCTGCTCGTCGTCCACGCGAGCGAGAGCAGCCGACGCCTGCCCGACGTGGCACGCGAGCTGATCGGTGCCCTGGCGGTCGAGGGGGGCCTGGGGGAGGACGCCAAGGAGCGCGTCGAGGCCCGTCTGGCGGCCCTCGAGCCGGGCAGCGTGACCCGCCTGGGAGGCGCACAGCTCTTCCGTCGCAAGGGCGCGCTCCCGGGCTGACCCGCCGGCCCCGCCGCCCCCCTCGCCGGGGTGACGGCGGGGGCCGGGGGCAGCGACGGCGCCGGACCCGGGGCGCTCACCCCGGGGCCGGCGCCGTTCGCCGTCCGCCGGACGGCCGCGCTACGGGACCGGCAGCTCGCGCGTCTCGACGACCTGCCGCGCGAGGTCGAAGAGCTTGACGTTCGAGTCCTGCGAGACGCGGCTCAGGACCGAGAAGGCGCGCTGGGGGGAGAGCTGGTAGCGCTCCATGAGGATGCCCTGCGCCTGGCCGATCACGGTGCGGGTCTGCACGGCGCTCGTGAGCTGCTCCTCGGTGCGTGCCGCGGTCAGGGCGGCTGCAGCGACCGCGGCGAACGTCGAGACGATCGACAGCGCGGTCGCGGGGAAGGCGCCCGTGGAGCGGGAGTACAGGTTCAGCGCGCCGTGCGACGTCTCGCTCGTGAAGAGCTGGACGCACAGCATCGAGCGCACGCCGAGCTCCTCCTGGACCTGGTCGGCCCAGGTCTGCCAGCGGGGCTCGGCCGCGAGGTCGTTGGTGCGCACCAGGTCGGTCTCACGGATCGCGTCGAGGCACGGCCCCTCGTTCAGCGCGTACTGGAGCTCGTCGCCGCGCCGGGCCAGCGCGTGGGAAGCCGCGGGGGTCTCGATCCGGCCCTTGCGGGTCACGAGGGAGATCCCTGCGGCGTCGCACCCGTCGACCATCGCGACCGCGAGCTCGACGGTGCGGTCGAGAGTCTCCTGGAGGGACGGTTCCTCGGCCAGCGTCCGGGCCGCGGAGGCGATCGAGGACTCGATGGCGGTGGCCGGGGTCGCCCCGGTGCCGTACTCGGCGCTCGTGGGGACGTCGAGGGCGTCGTCCTTCGTCTGCTGCAGATCCTGCGTCATCGTGCGTTCCCGTTCGTGCTCGGGGTGGGCGGTCTCCGGCGCACGAGCGCGCCGTTCCTCCACCTGTCGGGGACAACGCTACGCGGTCCGTGGGCGCTGCGGGGCCGTGCGTGCCCGGTGGTGCGCGGGGTCGCAGGTCAGGCGTCCTGGAGGTCGTCGTCGCGGGCGCCCACCGTGACCTGGCCGCGCTCGATCGCGGTGACCAGGTCGGAGAGCCGGACGATGCCCACGAGCTCTGCCCCGACCATGACGGGCAGGCGCAGCAGGGCGTGGCGCTCCATGATCCGCACGGCTTCGCGGGCCGGGTCCTGCGGGCTCAGCACCACCAGGTCCTCGGTGCAGAGGTCTCCGACGGGGTGGTCGGTCGAGGCGTCGGCGGCCAGCGCCCGCACGATGCTGCGGTCGGTGAGGATGCCGACGACGTCGCCGTCGTCCAGCACGACCGCGTCCCCCGAGTCGTCGTCGACCATGGCACGGGCCGCCTGGGCCACGGTCGCGGTCTGCTCGACCGTGGAGAACGTCGTGGACATGAGCTGCGCGATCGTCGTCGGCATCGTCGCCTCCGTGTTCCTGCGAACTTCCTGCGAACTTCCTCCGAGCGAGGTCGAGCCGCTCCTCGACCCGGCCTCCAGACTAGCCCCGGACGGCGCGGGAGGCGGTCCGGGGAGAGCCCGGTCCGGACCGCCTCCCGGAGGCGTCGAGGAGGGGTACGGCTGTCAGAAGACGGGCTTGCCGCCCGTGACGCCCAGGACCGTGCCCGAGACGTAGCTCGCGTCGGACGGCGAGGCGAGGAACACGAACGCGGGCGCCACCTCCGCGGGCTGCCCGGCGCGCCCCAGCGGGGTGTCGGTCCCGAACGCCTCGATCTTCTCGGGCGGCTGGGTCGCGGGCTGCAACGGGGTCCAGACGGGTCCCGGAGCCACGGCGTTGACCCGGATGCCGCGCACCCCCACCTCGGCTGCCAGGTTGACCGTGAAGTTGTTGATCGCGGCCTTGGTCGAGGCGTAGTCCAGGAGGGACGTGGACGGCTGGTAGGCCTGGATCGAGGAGACGTTGATGATCGATCCCCCCTCGCCCAGGTGCTCGAGCGCGGTCTGCGTGACCCAGAACAGCGCGTAGAGGTTGGTCTTGAGGACCTGGTCGAGGTCCTCGGTCGTCACGTCGGCGACGGACCCGCGCCGGGCCATCTGGAAGCCCGCGTTGTTCACGAGCACGTCCAGGCCGCCCAGCTGCTCGACGGCGCCGGTGACCGTCGCCCGCGAGGTCGCCTCCTCGCGCAGGTCCCCGGGCAGCAGCACGGCCGTGCGTCCCGCGTCGCGGACCCAGCGGGCGGTCTCCTCGGCGTCCTCCTGCTCCTGCGGCAGGTAGCCGATCGCGACGTCGGCGCCCTCGCGGGCGAACGCGATGGCGACCGCCCGCCCGATCCCGGAGTCGCCGCCCGTCACCAGGGCACGTAGACCCTCGAGCCGGCCCGACCCCCGGTAGGAGTGCTCCCCGTGGTCCGGCTGCGGGTCCATGGGGCTCGTGAGCCCAGGAGGCTCCTGCTGCTGCGCGGGGAAGGCGGGGTGCTGCTCGGCCATGTGGTTCTCCTTCTGACGGTCCGCCCGGGGACGGAGGTGGCGGCGGTGACGGCGCGGCGCGGAGGGGGTCCGGGGCCGTCACGGGTCTCGTCCACGCTAGGTCGGCGCTCGCGGCCTCGCAGCGTGGGGCGCCGTGCCGCACCGCGGGCCCGCGTCCCGGTGGCAGGATGAGCACCTGCCGGTCACGACGGGGTGCCGGCCGGCGGAACGAGGTGGCACACGCATGACCCAGGACGACGGGCACCACGCCCGGCAGGACACCGGTCGCGACGTCGACGTGCTCGTGGTCGGCTCGGGCTTCGGCGGGTCGGTCGCGGCCCTGCGCCTCACGGAGAAGGGGTACCGGGTCGCGGTCCTCGAGGCCGGGCGCCGTTTCGCGGACGAGGACTTCGCCGCGACCTCCTGGCACCTGCGCGACTTCCTGTGGGCGCCGCGCCTGGGCTGCCTCGGCATCCAGCGCGTGCACCGCCTGCGCGACGTCCTGGTCCTGGCCGGTGCCGGGGTGGGCGGCGGCTCGCTCGTCTACGCCAACACCCTGTACGAGCCGCTCGACGCGTTCTACACCGACCCCTCGTGGGGTCACCTGGCCGACTGGAAGGCCGAGCTCGCGCCGTACTACGACCAGGCGCGGCGCATGCTCGGCGTCGTCACCTACGCGGGCCGTACGCCCGCCGACGAGGCCATGGCCCAGGTCGCCCGCGAGATGGGCGTGGGGGACACGTTCACGCCCGCCCCCGTGGGCGTGCTCTTCGGCGCCCCGGGCGTCCCGGTGCCCGACCCGTTCTTCGGCGGTGCGGGGCCCGAGCGGCGCGGCTGCCTCGAGTGCGGGCAGTGCATGACCGGGTGCCGCCACGGCGCCAAGAACACCCTGGTCAAGAACTACCTGCACCTCGCCGAGGGTGGGGGCGCCACGATCCACCCCCTGACGACCGTGACCCGCATCGCCCCGCTGCCCGACGGGCGCTACGAGGTCACGGCCCGGCGCACGGACCGTCCCTTCGCCCGCACGCACCGATGGACCGCCGAGCACGTCGTCCTCGCCGCGGGGGCCCACGGCACGCAACGGCTCCTGCACGCCCAGCGCGACGCGGGCACCCTCCCGCACCTCTCCGAGCGCCTGGGGATGCTCACGCGCACCAACTCCGAGGCGCTCCTGGGCGCGACGGCCGACCGGCGCCCCACCGGTGCCCCCGTCCCCGACTACACGCGCGGCGTCGCCATCACGTCCTCGTTCCACCCGGACGCCCACACGCACGTCGAACCCGTGCGCTACGGCCGCGGGTCCAACGCCATGGCCCTCCTGCAGACCGTCCTCGTCACTCCCCGGGGCGCTCGCGGCCCGTCCACGGGTGGCGTCCCGGGGGAGGTGCCCGACGGCGCCGCGCACCCACGATCCTCGCCCTCGCCCCGGGGGTGGTTGCGCGAGCTGTGGGCCCAGCGTCGACGGCTGCCGGCCATGGTCGACCTGCGGGGCTGGTCCGAGCGGACCGTGATCGCCCTGGTCATGCAGAGCCACGACAACTCGCTGACGACGTACACGCGTCGGACGTGG
This sequence comes from Oerskovia sp. 140933, assembly GCF_059651515.1. Taxonomy (NCBI): domain Bacteria; kingdom Bacillati; phylum Actinomycetota; class Actinomycetes; order Micrococcales; family Cellulomonadaceae; genus Oerskovia; species Oerskovia sp. 140933. The sequence continues at coordinate 78,095 of NZ_JAMXIO010000004.1, read as the reverse complement.
ACCGGGCGGCGCCGGATGACGTCGCGCCAGGGCCACGGCGCCCCGAACCCCGGCTGGATCCCCGCGGCGCACGAGGCCGCGAGGCGCTTGGCCCGGGTCATGGGCGGCTCACCGGGCGGGAGCATCGGGGAACCCTTCGGGATGCCGCTCACCGCACACTTCCTGGGCGGGTGCGCGATCGGCGCGTCCTCGGCGGACGGGGTCGTGGACGCCTACCAGCGGGTGTTCGGGCACGAGGGCCTGCACGTGCTCGACGGTGCGGCGGTGAGCGCGAACCTGGGCGTCAACCCGTCGCTCACGATCACGGCACAGGCCGAGCGGGCCCTGGCTCTGTGGCCGAACCGCGGCGAGGCCGACCAGCGGCCGCCGCTCGGCAGCGCCTACCGGCGGCTGGCCCCAGTGGCACCCCGTGCCCCGCGGGTCCCGGAGTCCGCCCCGGCGGCCCTGCGCCTTCCGGTGGTCCGGATCACCTCCGGGGAGAGGGAGGCGACGGGGCGTTGACCTCCGGCGAGGTGCCCTGGCCCCACGGGCGGGCGAGAAGTCGAACGCCTGTTCGAGGGATTCTGCCGCTCGACGACTCGTGCGTCGAACAGGTGTTCGAGTGATCGCTCTCGGGGCGCCTTGACGTGTCGAACACCTGTTCGATGCGATGCTCGTGGGAGGTCAGGCGCCGCCCGGCCCGTCGAGCTCGACGTCGACGACGAGCGCCCGGTGGTCCGACAACCCCGTGTCGACCGCCCGGCCCGGCGCGAGCGGCCGGACCTCGCCGTCCGCCAGCACGTGGTCGATCTGTAGCATCGGGTGAGCCACCGGGTACGACCGTGCGACCACCAGAGGGCTCCACCCCGTGACGATCGCCGGGGTCTCCGAGCGCAGGTTCAGGTCACCCAGCAGCACGAGCGGCCGCGGCGCGCCCTCCAGCCCCCGCGCCAGCCGCTCCAGCTGGTGCTCACCCCACCCGTCGAGGAAGCTCAGGTGCGTCGCGACCACGGTCAGGCGGCCCTGCGGCGTCGCGACCACCGCCACGACCGCGGTCCGCGGCTCGTCCCACCCCCACCGCAGACGCCGACCCCCAGCCCCTCGGGGCAGCGGCCGCCACCACGGGCGGCGCGGCAGCGGCAGCGTGCGCCACTCCAGCACCGGGAAACGCGACAGCAGCGCCACCCCGTACTGAGACCGCCCGCTCGCCCCCCACCGGTCCAGCGTCGGCGCGAAGCGCACGTCGACCGCACCCATGGCCTCTGCCGCCACCCGGGCGAGGTCGGCCCGCCCCGAACGGCGCTGGTTGCGGTCCACCTCCTGCAGCGCGAGGACGTCCGCGTCGAGGTCCGCCACCGCACGGGCGAAACGGTCCACGTCCACGACGTCGTCCGCCGTGGACCGACCGTGCAGGATGTTGAAGGTCGCAAGTCGCATCGCACCGATTCTGCCCCCACCCCGGGAGCGCCGCCCACCGTCGGGCCCGCGCCCTGCACCCCCGGCCACGCAGGCCTAGGCTCACGCCATGGCCAAGTACTTCGACGTGCACCCCGTCGACCCCCAGCCCCGCGCGATCGACCAGATCGTCACGCTCCTGCGCGACGACGCCCTCATCGCCTACCCCACCGACTCCTGCTACGCGCTCGGCGCCCGGATCGGCTCCCACAGCGCCACCCAGCGCATCCGCGACATCCGCCATCTCGGCGACAAGCACCACTTCACCCTCGTGTGCGCCGACTTCGCCCAGCTCGGGCAGCTCGTCAAGATCGACAACGCCGCCTTCCGCGCCATCAAGGCCTCCACCCCCGGCAGCTACACCTTCATCCTGCCCGCGACCGCAGAGGTCCCTCGACGCCTCGCGCACCCCAAGAAGAAGACCGTCGGCGTCCGCATCCCCGACCACGCCGTCACCCAGGCCATCCTGCGCGCCCTCGGCGAACCCCTGCTGTCCAGCACCCTCCTCCTGCCCGGCGAGGACGAACCCATGACCCAGGGCTGGGAGATCAAGGAAGCGCTCGACCACCAGGTCGACGCCGTCGTCGACTCCGGGGACTGCGGCACCGAACCCACCACCGTCGTCGACTTCTCCTCCGGCAGCGCCGAGGTCGTCCGCGTCGGCGCCGGCGACCCCACCCGCTTCGAGTAGCCCCGCCCGTCCGGGCCGACCCCCTCAGGACCCCCCGGCCCCCTGCACCGGACCCGTCCCCGGACCCTTCCCCGGCCACCCGATGTCGATCTCCGGCAAGAACTCCCGCAGATCGAGCACCAGCGCCAGGTCCCGCAGCACCCGCACCGCATCCTCCTTGGTGACCAGGCTCGCGTCCGACTCGACGTGATCAGCCACCTGGGTGAGCAACGCCGTCGAGATCTTCACGCGATCCCGGTGCGAGACAGGCCCGCTCACCACGCCCGCCCCCGCACCCGTCCAGCCCCGCCCCCAGGAACGCACCCCAGCATCGTCATGCCGCCGAGCGTAGGGGCGCCGCACCGCACAGGTCCATGCCCCGTGACCGACACCCCACCGCCCGACCGGCACGACCAGCCCCACCCGCCCTAGCATCGACACCATGAGCAGCCAGGGCCTCACCCACTCCCAGCACAAGATGGCCGACGCCGGCGTCCACCGCACCGCGATCGACGTCTTCAGCCGCTTCTACGAACTCCTCGACAGCGGCGCCACGGGCACCGTCCCCGAGACGGACGTCCGACCCCTCACCGGCGTCACCCATCGCGACGACCTCACCGTCGCCCCCGACGACGCCAACGCCGCCCTCTCCCGCACCGTCCTCATCAAGCTCAACGGCGGCCTCGGCACCTCCATGGGCATGGACCGCGCCAAGTCCCTCCTGACCGTGCGCGACACCGACGACGGTGCACTCACCTTCCTCGACATCATCGCCCGCCAGACCCTCTCCGCCCGCTCCACGACCGGCGCGCCCCTCCCGCTGCTCTTCATGAACAGCTTCCGCACCCGCGACGACACGCTCGCGGCGCTCGCGGCCTACCCGGACCTCGCGGTCGACGGCCTGCCCCTGGACTTCCTGCAGAACCGCGAGCCCAAGCTGCGCGCGGACGACCTCGAGCCCGTGGAGTGGCCCGCGGACCCCGACCTCGAGTGGTGCCCGCCGGGCCACGGGGACCTCTACACGGCCCTGGTCACGTCGGGGGTGCTCCAGCAGCTCCTCGACGCGGGCTACCTGTACGCGAGCGTGTCCAACTCCGACAACCTCGGGGCGGCCCCCGACGCGGCGATGGCGGGCTGGTTCGCGGCGTCGGGAGCCCCGTTCGCGGCCGAGGTGGCTCGCCGGACCCCTGCGGACCGCAAGGGCGGCCACCTGGTGGTGCGGCGCTCGGACGGTCGGCTGGTGCTGCGCGAGACCGCGCAGACGCCGCAGGAGGACCTCGCCGCGGCGGGGGACATCGAGCGTCACCGGTACTTCAACACGAACAACCTGTGGCTCGACCTGCGGGCGCTGGCCGCCGAGCTCGACCGGACCGGGGGAGTCCTCGAGCTGCCGCTCATCGTCAACCCCAAGACGGTCGACCCGACCGACGCGTCGTCGACGCCGGTGATCCAGGTCGAGTCCGCGATGGGCGCGGCGATCGAGGTCTTCGAGGGCTCGACCGTCATCGAGGTCGACCGCAGCCGCTTCCTGCCGGTCAAGGCCACGAGCGACCTGCTCCTGCTGCGCTCCGACGTGTACGAGCTGGGGGAGGACTTCACGCTCGCGGCCCAGGTCGGGGCACCGCTCGTCGACCTCGACAGCACGTATTACAAGCTCGTCGGGGACTTCGACGCGCGGTTCGGCCGCGGGGCGCCCTCGTTGCGGGGCGCGTCGGGGCTCACGGTGCGGGGCGACTGGACGTTCGGCCGGGATGTGGTGGCCGAGGGGAGCGCGGTCCTGCAGGACGCGGGAGAGCCCTCGACCGTCCCGGACGGCGCGCGCGTGGGGCCCGAGGGCATCGTCGGCACGGTCTGACGCGTGCCCTGCCGCGGACCGCTCGGCGTCGTCGCGCTCGGACCTCCTGGCGGCCCCCCAGGGTGCTGACACGCCCTGGGGGGCCGCGAGACGCCGTCGGGCGGTTGCTGGTGCCCGACGGCGCCGCGCGGCCGGGAAGGGGCCCTCGCCGGGCGCACGGAGGGTCTCAGGCGGGGACGTCGACGATGCGGCTGTCCCCCACCGCGGGGGAGAGGGTGCCGCTCGACGCCGACGCGACGTCGGCGTCGAGCGCCCCGAGCCGTGCCGGCGGGACCAGGAGGCGGAAGACGGCGGACCCCGCGTAGTCGGTGCCCTCGAGGACCGCGCCGTGGGTCTGGCACCACTCGTGCAGGACGTTGCTCATCCGGCCCGCGTCCGCGTGCGGGACCTCGACCGTGACCTCGACCATGATCTCGCGGCGCAGCATCGGGGCCATGTCGAGGGTCTCGCTCACGGCGTTCGAGTAGGCCCGCACGAGCCCTCCCGCGCCGAGCAGGACCCCGCCGAAGTAGCGCGTGACGACCGCGACGACGTCGGTCACGTGACGGTGCCGCAGGACCTCGAGCATGGGGATGCCGGCCGTCCCCGACGGCTCGCCGTCGTCGCTCGACCGCTGCTGGTCGGCGTGCGTCCCCACGACGAGCGCCGTGCAGTGGTGCCGGGCGTCCCAGTGCTCCTTGCGGACGCGAGCGATCACCGCCTCGGCGTCCGCGACGGACGTGACGGGGTGCAGGAGCGTGATGAACCGCGACTTCTTGACCACGAGCTCGTGCTCGACGGGTCGGGCGACGGTCGAGGGGAGCGGCGCGCGCTCGGGGGAGAACGGGGCGGAGGACATCGTCGGCCAGCCTAGCCAACCTGGACTTGTGGTGGCGCAAGTCCAGGTTAGGGGGCATAACCTTGACGTGAAGAGCGACAAGGAAGGGTTGTCATGACGGACGAAGGTGCCGGGAGGGCCGCTCCGGCGGGTGTCACGTGGCCGCCGCACGGTGCCGAGGTCAGGCCGTGGGCGTCGGCCTCGCGCGGTCCGCGCGAGGACCGCATGCTGCGCGAGATCACGGTGTCGTTGCCACCCCTGATCGCGGACCTCGCCTACGTCCCGTCGGCCGAGGAGGCCGCAGACATCGAGCGGGCCGCGGTCGACATCACCCGGCTCGACGCGGTCCACGGGCCCGTGCTCTCGTCGTTCGCGACGTTCCTGCTGCGCACCGAGGCGGTCGCCTCGTCGCGGATCGAGCGTCACGACGCGAGCCTGGCCGACCTGGCCAGGGCGACGATCGGCATGAAGGCAGGGAAGGACGCCCAGGTCACGGTCGCCGCCGCCCGGGCGGTGTCCCGGCTCGTCGACGCCGCGGGCAGCGCGGGGGTGATCGAGCTCGAGGACCTCCTGGCGGCTCACCGGACGCTCCTCAAGGACGACCCGCTCGACGGGCCCACCGCGGGCAGCCTCAGGACGGTGCAGAACTGGATCGGCGGGTCCGACTGGTCGCCACGCGGGGCGGTGCACGTGCCCCCGCCGCCCGAGCTCGTGCCCGGGTACATGGAGGACCTGATCGTCTTCCTGGGGCGCGAGGACCTCCCTGCCGTGGCGCAGGCGGCCATTGCGCACGCCCAGTTCGAGTCCATCCACCCGTTCACCGACGGCAACGGGCGGATCGGCCGCGCTCTGATCGGGGCCGTGTGGCGGCGGCGTGGGCTCGCCCCGACGCTGGTCGTCCCGGTCGCCTCGGCCATGCTGGCCGACACGGGGGAGTACTTCTCCCGCGTCAACGCCTACCGGGACGGGCAGGTCGCACAGTTCGTGCGGTACCTGGCGACCAGCGCCTCGGCTGCTGCGCGCGAGGCCCGGATCTCCGCCGACAACCTCTCCGAGCTGCCGGCGGCGTGGCGGGGGGAGGTGCGCCCGCGGGCAGGTTCGGCGGCGGCGGCGATCCTGGACAGGTTGCTGGACCACCCGGTGCTCGACGGGGACCTCGCCCGGCAGGTCGCCGGGACCTCGTCGGCGGCCGCCTACGAGGCGCTCCACCGGCTGACCGAGGCAGGGGTGCTGTCGCAGCTCTCGACGTCCCAGCGGCACGGGGTGTGGGCGGCCACCGAGGTGCTGGGCGAGATCGACGACCTCACGCGTCGCCTGCGGGAAGGCTGATCGACGGAGGCGTCCGACGGCTCATCGTCGTCGCCTCTTGGAAAGAGTGTGCCAAGCGGATAGGTTCGCTCCATGGTCACCGACGACACCGACTCACCGCAGGACGCCTCGACAGCCGAGGAGGCCCCGCAGGAGGAGGCCCATGCGCTCGCCCCGCGCTACCCCCGCCCACCGGTCACGCGCGACGAGGCCGAGTGGGTCTGGCGCGAGCTGTCGGTCGGAGCCATGCACGACGCGACCAAGCCGGAGCTGGTGCGTCTGGCGGTCGTCGTCGGGCTGACGCGCGCGACCGGGGCCCGGTACTCGGACCTGCTGCGGTGCACGGTCGACTCCCTGGACCTCGGGCCCGTCGGCGCGCAGGTGGGGGAGGGGGGCGTCGTCGTCCAGCACGGCAAGCACAGGACGGTGCGCGTGCACCGCCTCGAGCCGGGCGTCGTCATGGTCCTGCGCCGCTGGTTGGACGTCCGGGAGGACCTCTGCGCCGAGCTCGAGGGCTCGGTACCGCGCGCGCTGCTCCTGACGGTCCACCACACGCACGACAACGGGGTGACCGTGGCGAGCGGCCTGCCCATCACCAAGCAGGGGCTGGTGCTGTCCTGGCGCAGGTTCGTGCAGCGCACCAACGCGCGCTACGGCGGGGTGCGCCCGCCGCTGCCGACGCGCTTCGAGCAGGTCCGCCGGGCCTGGCACGCGGACGTCACGGACGAGGCCGTGTCGCCCGGGTAGTGCCGCGAGGAGACGGCCCGACGGCGTCGCTCACCCTGTGGGCCCGGCCTGCGCGGGGGAGCGGGGAGGGGCGGGGGGAGAGCTCCTGGAACACCGTGACCTGCAGGCCCGCGGGCGCCTCGAGCCGCGCGTTGAGCGAGTCCCACGGCGTGCGGACGGGTGGGGCGAGGAGGGTGGCGCCGCCGTCGACGAGGTCGGACGTGACCGACGCGGCGTCGGTGACCTCGAACGCGACGCGCAGTCGGGGGGCGACCTGCCGGCCCACCTCGACGTCGTCGATCATGCGCTTCTGTGCGGGGTTGGCGATCTCCAGGGTGGCGCGGCCGGCGTCGAGGATCGCGACCTCGGCGTCACCCTCGCCGCTGTACGCCTCGAGCTGGGGGAGGCCCAGCGTGTCGCGGTAGAAGGCGAGCGCCGCCTCGTAGTCCTCCGCCTCGACCACGAGACGGAGCTGCAGGACGGGGGGACGTGCGTCGGTGTCGGTCATGGGTCCACGGTAGCCAGAGGTCGATCATCTGCTTCCGTTGTTCGAGGAATAAATAGTGTGCCAAGCGTCGAGACGACACCACGCCAGTCAGTTGTTCGACTCACCGAACAGCCCAGAAGGACAGGGGCGAGGGGAAAGGCCCCGGACCGAGGGGCCGGGGCCTTTCGTCGAGGGAGCTGATCGGACCTGAGACGTCAGCGAGGGCGCGCTCGGGGACCGCGGGCCGAAGGACCCGTCACGGCCACCAGGAGCGTGGGACCGTGAGAGCGACGAGGCCAGCCAGGGCGACGGCCGCCACGACCAGGAAGAGCCCGCTCCCGTCGAGCGTGGTCGCCGCGTACCCGACCAGGGCGAGGCCCTGGCTCACGGCCTGGACCGCTCCCGCACGTCGCAGGTCCAGCAGGAGGACGGAGCGCTCGACGCGACCCGCTGGGGGGACGCGCGCGACCCACCAGGACGCTCGCAGCACGGTGTGCGCGAGAGGGAGGAGCAGGAAGACCACGGGCGAGAACGCCGTGTCCGCCCCGAGCATCGCGGCACCGCCGGCGAACAGGACGAGCTGGGGGACCGGGGTGTGCGGGCGGACGAGGACGACCACCGTCAGGAGCACGCCCACCACCACGCCGCCCACCGGCGACGGGACCAGGCCGTGCACCGCGAGGACGCCGAACAGGAACGTCGCAGCGGCCAGGACCACCCGCAGGTGCCTCCCCGAGACGGTGGGCCCCGTGTCCACCTCGTTCGCAGGAGGGCCGTGGGGCTCGTCCGACCGGTCGACGGACAGTGCGCTCATGGGGTCACCCCTCGCTGGCTGTGGCGTTGCCGTCGAGCGGCGAGCTCGAGGGCGGACCGTGCCCCGCCCGGCCCGGAGGACGCGGCGCTCCACCGGACCACCACGACCCCTTCCCGTCGGACGGCCTCGAGCCGCTGCTCGCGCTCGAGGCGGGTGATGCGCCAGGCCAGGGCGGCGCCGGGCTCGTCCCGGGGGACCTCCACGGTCGGCAGGATGTCGACCGCGACCACCGGGTGTCCTGTGGCGCGCCACGTCTGGGCGATCGTGGCGCTCTCGTCGTCGAGGAAGGTCGAGAACATGTACACGAGCGCGCCCGCTGGGATCTGCGGAGGACGCATGCGACGACGGGGCTCGCCCACGGGGTGCGCGAGCGCGAGCGCGTGGACGATCCGCTGGAGCTGACGCTTGCCCGCGGCCGGCGGGAGAGGGCTGCGGACCCAGCCGAGGTCCTCGAAACCCACCCGGTCACCGCCGTCCAGCGCGGTCTGCGCGACCGAGGCTGCGGCATGGCGGGCGATGTCCAGCGACGTCGCCCGGTCCATCGGCAGCGGGCCACGTCCGCGCCAGGTCGTCACGTCCGGACCCACCTCGTCGCGCGAGTCCAGCACCAGCACGACGGTCGCCTCTGCCGTCGCCTGGGTCCGCCGGACGTACAGCGTCTCGAGCCCGGGGGACCGGCGCGCCGTGGCGCGCCAGTCGATGCGGCGCAGCCGGTCACCGGGAGCGAACGGGTGGATGTCCCGGAGCTCGGTACCGTCCCCCAGCCGACGCGTCGTGTGCGGGCCGGTGAGCCCCGCGAGCTGTCGCGGCAGGGGGAGCAGGCCGAGGGGGCGGGCGGTGGGCAGCACGAGCGTCCCCGGCGCCTGGACCGCGTCCGGGACGGACTCGAAGGCGCCCTCCGGCCCCACCCCGACGTGGTCGACCCTGAACATGCGGTGCGGCCCCGTGCGTGCCGAGTGCGTCGTCAGGTCGAGGGTCCTGGTCCGGTCGACGAGGACCGTGACGTCCGCGTCCGCGTTCCCGGGGCTGGTGACGCGCAGACGGACCGGTGTGGCGTCGTCGGGCACGTCGAGGCGCAGCCGCGCCCGCAGCTCCCCCGGCCGCCGACCCGCGGCGTCCGTCGGGACGAACGTCGCGACGACGCCCTCGCCCCGTGGACGGGTCGTCCACCCCCAGGCCGCCCCGAGCAGGGCGGGTGCGCCGAGCACGGCGACGTCCGCGCGCCCGGCGAGGAGGCCGGTCGTGAGGAGCACCAGGCCCAGCACCACGCCGCCGGCCAGGCTCGTGGTCTGCTGCCAGCTCGTCAGGCGCCCGGTCGTGGCGAGCGAGGTCATCGCGTCGTGCTGGCGACCGCAGCGGGGCCGGGCACGCGGTCGAGGATGGCTCGGACGATGGTCTGCGGCTGCGCGTTCGACGCCCAGGCCGTGGGGGTCAGGGTGAGCCGGTGCGCGAGCACGGGGACGGCGACCCGCTTGACGTCCTCCGGCAGCACGTAGTCCCGGCCGTCGAGGGCTGCGACGGCACGCGCGAGCAGGACGAGGTTCTGCGACCCGCGGGGCGAGGCGCCGACCTCGAGCTGAGAGTCCGTGCGCGTCGCCGCGACCAGGTCCACGCAGTACGTGAGCACGTCCGGGTCGACGTCGGTCGCCTCGACCCCGGCCTGCATCGCGAGCACGGTCCGTGCGTCGACGACCTGACGGACGTCGGCCTGCTCCTGGCGACGGTCGAGACGACGGCGCAGGACCTCGCGCTCGTCGTCGCGGCCCGGGTACCCGACGCCGAGACGCACCATGAAGCGGTCGAGCTGCGCCTCGGGCAGCGGGTAGGTGCCCTCGTACTCGACCGGGTTCGACGTCGCGAGCACGTGGAACGGGCGCTGCAGCGGGTACGTGCTGCCCTCGATCGAGACCTGCCGCTCGGCCATGGCCTCCAGGAGCGCGGACTGCGTCTTGGGCGCCGTGCGGTTGATCTCGTCCGCCAGGAAGACGCCCGTGAAGACGGGGCCCGGGCGGAACACGAACTCGGTCGTCGCCGGGTCGTAGACCGACGAGCCCGTGATGTCCGCGGGCAGCAGGTCCGGGGTGCACTGGAGTCGCGCGAAGTCCAGCCCCAGGGCGGTCGCGAGGCTGCGTGCGGCGAGCGTCTTGCCGAGCCCGGGCACGTCCTCGAAGAGCACGTGCCCGCCCGCGAGGATCGTGGCGAGCGCGAGCTCGAGCGAGTCGCGCATCCCGACGACGGCCGTGCCGACCTCGTCGAGGATGCGGCGGCCGTGCGCGGCCACCTCGGGGATGCTGAGCGCGGGGGCAGGGGAGTCCGTCATCGGGTTCGCCTCTCGGTGCGGGTGGCTACGGGGTGGGTACGTGGTGGCTGCTTGCGGGGGCGTCGGCCAGTGCCTCGACCGCGCTCACCCAGGTCCGCAGGACGTTGATGGTCGGCGGGCGGGTGTCGGACGTCATCTGCCGGTGCACCGTCGGACCGAGCCTCTCGGCGGCCGCCTCGGCCTGCGCGGGGTCGGTGCTGAACAGGTCGATGCCCTCGTCCGCGAGCGCCCTGGCCGCGAGCGCCCGGACGCGTCGGTGTGCGCGTTCGCTGACGCGTCCGTGGGAGCCGTGCATGGCCCAGGTGAGCTCGGAGAGGTCTCGGCGGGCGCCGTCGCGGTTGACGTCGGGGAGCGCGTGGTGCTCGGCGTCGTACCCGGGGTCGGTGCGTCGGTAGAGGACGAGGAGGACGAGGGCGCTGGTGGTGAGGGCGAGGGTGTGGGGCAGGTCGAGGCCGAGGAGGGCGAGGAGGAGCCCGGCCGTGCCGAGGAACGCTGCGTGGGGGAGGAGCGTGCGGTCGGCGGTGATCCGGTGCTTCATGCCGTCTCTCCTCGCGTGTCCTGGGGGGTGCTGGTGTGGACGTCGTCGGGGAGGGGGTCGTCGTCGGGTGGGGTGAAGGCGATGGCGAGGCGTTCGAGGCAGTGGCGGGCGGTCTCGACGTCGTGGGGGGTGAGGTCGTGGGTGGTGAAGCGTGCGCGCTGGTAGAGGCCGAGGAGGGTGGTGACGGCGTCGGGGTCGGCGGGGGTGGCGTCGAGGACGGTCGTGGTGAACTCGGTGGGGGTCTGGGCGGGGTGCCTGCGGTGGCCGGTGTCCGCGGCGGCGTCCTCGAGCGCGATCCAGGCGGCGGTGACGGCGTCGCGGGGGGTGCCGGCGGTGTCGAGCAGGTGTCTGGCGTGCTTGACGCCTCGGCGGAGGGCGGGGAGCTGGACGTCGAGGGCGGGGATCGCGAGCGCGTCTCCTGCGGTGACGTGGTGGCGGGGGGTGCTGATCTCGGGGGGTTCGAGCCTGCGGCGGCGCAGGTAGACGATCGTGATGACGACGAGGGCGACGGCGACCACGAGGGCGAGGGCGGTCATGTACTGGCCGATGGTGAGGCCTGCGGCGCGGTCGTCGAGGCCTTCGCGGAGGAGCTCGACCTCCGGGGGGTGCTCGTCGACCGGGGGCGGGGGTGGTGGCGTGGAGGTGTCGGGTCCGCTGGAGAGCCACCCGGGGCGGTGGTAGGTCCAGCGGTTGCCTGCGGCGGCGCCGACGAGGACGAGAGCGATCAGGACGACGACACCCCCCAGTCGTGTCCGCTTGCTCATGCGGGTCGGTTCCTCTCGGCGTGGAGGCCTGCGGTGGCGGCGGCCAGGAAGGCGGCGGGGTCGTCGTCGAGCCCGCGGCCCATGGTGGACAGGCCGACGGGGGTGGTGCGCAGGGCGCTGAGGAGGGCGGCGTCGGCGTCGGCGTGGACGAGGCGGTGGCGCCCGTGGGGGGCGGCGAGCCGTGCGGCCTGCTCGGTGATGCGGGTGGTGAGGGTGGTCCCCCACCCGGGGAGGGCTTCGACGTCGGGGCTGGGGACGGGGACGACGACGTCGCTGGCCGCGAGCGCCACGCGGCCGTAGGCGGTCAGGGAGTGGTGGGAGATGCCGAGGTGGCGGTCGCGGGGGTCTGCGCCGGAGACGCGCAGGGAGGCGACGGGGAGGCCGCCGAGGGTGGCGGTGGCGTTGAGGGCTTCGCCGGCGGCGACGCCGGAGAAGCCCCAGCGGGTGCCGGTGCCGAGGTTGCCGGGGCCCTGGGTGACGATGGTGAGGTCTGCGCCGGTGACGTGGCGTGCGGCGAGGAGCCCGGTGTGGACGGTGACGGCCTCGTGGTCGCCGCCGTAGGCCTGGCCGACGGTGAGGCAGGTGTGGAGCCATCCTGCGTCGCGCAGGCCGGCGACGGTGCGGGAGAACGCGGCGGGCAGGGCGCCGCCGTCGGTCATGACGTAGGCGATGCGGGGGGCGGGGCGTCCGTCCTGGGCGGCGGCGAGGCGGGCGCCGGCGACGATGGCGGGCAGCGCGGAGTGGAGGTCGGCGACGACGACGGGCATGCCGTGGAGGTCGTCGGCGTCGCGCAGGGTGTCGTGGTGGGGGGACTCCTGCTCGTCGACGCCGAGGACGAGGGCTTGCAGGGGGGTGTAGCGGGCCTTGACGAGGTGGCCGGGGCCGGGCGCCGGGTCGGTGGGGAGCGCGTCGGGGAGGGCGACGACGAGGGCGTAGCCGCCGGTCCCGAGGCCGCGGGCGAGGGCGCTGACGTTGAGGAGGACCTGGTCGCCTTCCTGGGGGTCGCCGACGACCTGCGTGTAGGCGAGGGCGCGCACGGTGCGGGGGCGTTCCTCGGCGCCTGGGGCGGCCGTGGAGGGCAGGGGGTGGTCGAGCTCGACGGTCAGCTCCTGCGCGCCTTGCCAGGCTCGGCCGCGGGAGATCACCCTTGCTGTACGCCACGTCATCACACGGGTGAGGATAGCGTTCGTTAGCGTGGGTGCCGATGCCTGATCAGACGAGTCAACCAGTCAACCCTGCCGCGAGGCTTCTGAACCTCGTGATCGCCCTCGTGAACACGAGCGTGTCGATGACGAAGCAGCAGATCCGCACGAGCGTCGCGGGGTACGCCGACGCGCCGTCCCCGGAGGCGTTCGAGCGCATGTTCGAGCGCGACAAGGACTCGTTGCGCGACCTGGGGATACCGATCGTGACGGTCGACGCCGGGGGGCACAGCGACGACGTCGGGTACCGGATCGACCAGGACGCGTACGCGCTGCCTGCGGTGGACCTGACCCCGGCGGAGTTCGGGGTGCTGTCCCTGGCGGCGCAGTTCTGGCAGGACAAGACGTTGCGCACGGACATCTCGCGCGCCCTGACGAAGCTGCGGGCCGCGGGCGCGGGGGAGGTCGCGAACGACGCGGTCGCGGGGCTGGCTCCGCGGGTGCGGGCCGTGGGCGACGCGTACGGGCCGCTGCTCGACGCGATCGACGCCCTGCGGGTCGTGTCGTTCACGTACCGGGCGGCGTCGACGGGCGAGGTGCGGACGCGCACGGTCGAGCCGTGGCGGATCGCGGCCCGGCGGGGCGGCTGGTACCTGCTCGGGTTCGACCGCGAGCGCCTGGCGCCGCGTGCGTACCGGTTGAGCCGGATCGAGGGCAGGGTGCGGCTGCTGGGCCGCGGGGGGGCTTTCACGATCCCGGACGGGGTGGACGTGGACGCGTTGCTGGGGGCGAGGGCGGGCACGGAGCAGGAGGCGCGGTTGGCGATCGGGCCGGAGCGTGCCGAGGCGTTGCGGGCCCGTGGGCGCAGCGACGGCGACGGTGCGGGCGCGGGTCCGCGTGCGGACGGGCGGGACGTGGTGCACGTGACGTTCACGAACCCGCACGCGTTCGCGGACGAGATCGCGGGGTACGGCGACGCGGTCGTGGTGCTGAGCCCTGCGGAGCTGCGTGACGCGGTCGTGCGCCGGCTGCGGTCCGCGGCGGCTCTGGGGCGGCCGCCTGTCGCGGTGGCCGGTCAGGTCGGGTCCGACGAGCAGGGTTCGACGAGCACGGAGGAGCAGCGTGGCTGAGCGCGCGGACGACCGGTTGGTGCGGCTGCTGGGCATCGTGTCCTACCTGGACGGTGCGGGCGGGGTGCCCGTGGAGGAGCTCGCGGCCCGGTTCGGGGTGTCGACGCGCCAGATCGTTGAGGACGTCGACGCCCTGTGGGTGTCCGGCACCCCGGGGTACTGGCCGGACGACCTGATCGACTTCGACGCGGACTCCCTGGAGCGGGGCGTGGTGCGGCTCACGGAGGCGCGCGGCATGACGCGTCCCCTGCGGCTGGGGACGCGGGAGGCGGTGGCGCTCATCGCGGCGCTGCGCGCCATGGGGGAGACCCCGGCGGTGCGCTCGGACCGGGCGCGGGCCGACGTCGTCGCGTCCGTCCTGGACAAGCTCACGGGCGCGACGGGCGAGGCCGCGGCGGCCCTGGACGTGCGGCTGTCTCCCGACGGCGCCCCCGAGGTCGTGGCCGCGGTGTCGTCGGCGCTGGCGAACCGGCACCGGCTGCGCGTGCGGTACGTGACGAGCTCCGACGTCGTGTCCGAGCGCGAGATCGACCCCGTGGCCCTGCACACCCAGGACGCGTACTCCTACCTCCTCGCGTGGTGCCACCGGGCGCAGGGGCAGCGCACGTTCCGGCTCGACCGGCTCCTGGCCGCGACCGAGCTCGACGTGCCCGCGGGCGAGCACGACCTGCCGACCGAGGTCGACTTCACGCCCACGGGCGACGCACCGCTGGCGACGATCACGTTCGCGAGCCCGGCGCGCTGGGTCGCGGAGCAGGTCCCCGTGGAGAAGGTCCGCAACCTGCCCGACGGCGCGTTCGAGGTGTCCTTGCGCGTCACCAACCCGGTGTGGTTGCGCCGCCTGCTCCTCGAGCACGCCCGCCACGTCCTGGCGGTCACGCCCCAGGAGGTCGCCGACGACGTCGCGCAGGCTGCGAGCGCCGCCCTGGCCGCGTACGGGCACGAGTTCGAGGACCCGGCCCCGGGCGCGCCGTCCGCGAACTAGGCTGGACGGCATGTGGTTCACCATCTGGTCGGTCCTGGTCGTCGGCACGCTCGTCGGCGCGTTCTTCCTGGGGCGCGACCTGTGGCGCAAGGCGAAGGCGCTCCTGCGGCAGGTGTCGGAGGCGTCGGTCGTGATGGACCGGTTCGCGCAGCGGACCGACGAGATCACGGCGGCCCTGCAGGCTTCCCAGCCCAGCACGGCGCCCACCCTGTTCGACGACCCGGAGCCGCTGCGCGAGCGCGTGGAGGAGCTGCGGGAGCAGCGCGCCGAGCGTCGGGCGCTGCGCAGGACACGCAACCAGGAGACGTGGGTCCGGTGGCGCCGATTCAACGCGTAGGATCTGCGACAACAAGACTTGCGTCCGACTCCGAGGAGCCATCTCATGGGCATGCTGAAGCCCTGGCACATCATCGTCCTTCTTGTCGTCGTGCTGCTCCTGTTCGGGGCGAAGCGACTTCCTGACCTGGCGCGCAGCGTGGGCCAGTCGCTCAAGATCTTCAAGAGCGAGGTCAAGGACCTGCGCGACGACGACAAGCCCGCGGAGCCTGCCGTCAAGGATGACGACGCCCCCAAGGCCTGACCCGTGGCCGGTTCGAAGACGGCCAGGTCCCCCGAGGGGCGCATGCCCCTGCGTGAGCACCTGCTGGAGATCCGCAAGCGGCTCTTCCTGGTCTCGTGCGGGCTCGTCGTGGGTGCGATCGGCGGGTGGTTCCTGTACGAACCGCTGCTGGCCGCGCTCCAGGCTCCTCTCGAGGCGGCCGCGGCCGCGCAGGACAAGGTCATCAACCTGAACTACTCGGGCATGGCGACCGCGCTCGACATGAAGATCAAGGTCTCCTTGTTCCTCGGGGTCCTGGTGTCGTGCCCGTGGTGGCTCTACCAGCTGTGGGCGTTCATCACCCCGGGACTGACGCGCAAGGAGCGCCACTACGCCGTGGGGTTCCTCGGGGCGTCGGTGCCGCTCTTCCTGGGCGGGGTGTTCCTGGCGTGGTGGGTCCTGCCGCACGCGGTCGACATCCTGGCGTCGTTCCTTCCGGACGGGGCGTCCAACCTCACGGACGCCCAGGGGTACCTGAGCTTCGTGATGCGCCTGGTCCTGGCGTTCGGGCTCGCGTTCGTCCTGCCCGTGGTCCTGGTCGCGCTGAACTTCGCCGGCCTGCTGCGGGCGACGACCCTGCTCGCCGGGTGGCGCTGGGCCATCCTCGTGGCGTTCGTGTTCGCGGCCGTCATGACCCCGACGCCCGACGCGCTCACCATGATCTTCGTGGCCCTGCCCATCTGCTTCCTGTACTTCGCCGCGCTGGGGATCGCGATCCTGCGCGACCGCAGCACCGACAAGCGCCTGGCCGCCGCGCTCTCCGGTGCCTGAGCGGCCCGCACCCCGCCCTGCCCGCCTCGCCGTCGTCGTCAACCCGACGGCCGAGCGCGGGCGGGGACGGGGGGACGGGCTGCGCACCCTCGCCCTCCTGCGGGAGGCCGGCCACGACGTCGTCGACCTCAGCGCCCCCAACGCACCCCTCGCGCTCGAGAACGCCCGCGACGCCGTGGCGGGCCGCGGCCCGGCCGGGCGGGTCGACGCGCTCGTCATCGTCGGCGGCGACGGCATGGTCCACCTCGGCGTCAACGCCGTCGCCGGGACGCAGGTCCCGCTGGGCGTCGTCGCGGCAGGCACCGGCAACGACTTCGCCTCGGCCCTCGACCTCCCCGTGCACGACGTGCCCGCCGCCGTCGGGCTCCTCACCACGGCCCTCGCCGCCCGCTCGGCGGGGACGGGCGGGGTGCGGGTCGTGGACGCCGCCCGCGCCGAACCCCTCGACACCGACCTCGCACCCCGCCCGGGGCGCGCACGCTGGTTCTGCGGCGTCCTGTCCGCGGGGCTCGACGCCGCCGTCAACGCCCACGCCAACGCCCTGACGTGGCCGCGCGGCGGCGCCAAGTACGTGCGCGCCGTCGCGAGCGAGCTCGCCCGCTTCCACCCCTACGGGTACCGCATCACCGCCGACCTCGCGCCCGGCGACGGGCCCGACGCCGCAGCGCACCCCTTCGTGTGGTCCTCGCCCGGGACCGTGGTCGCCGTCGCCAACGGCCACCGCTTCGGCGGCGGCGTGCAGATCGCCCCCGACGCCGCGATCGACGACGGCCTCCTCGACCTCGTCACCGCCGGACCCCTGACCCGCCTGGGCGCCGCCCGCGTCTTCCCCGGCATGTACCGGGGGAAGCACGTGCACCACCCCGCGGTCGACGTCCGCCAGGTCACGTCCGTCCTCCTGGAGGCGACCGACGCAGGACGCCCACCACCCCCGGCCTTCGCCGACGGGGAACGCATCTCCCGGCTGCCCGTGCGCGTGCGCGTCGTCCCCGGTGCGCTGCACGTCCTCGACGGACGCACCACCGCGCCGCAGGACTGACCCACCCGGTCGGGAGCGCAGCCCCGCGCACCCGCGGCCCGTGCGCGCCCGACGGCGAAAAGCCCCACGGACCGACACCCCCGGACCGTAGGGTGGTGGCATGACCGCAGCACCCCGCACCGCCGGCACCTCCGGAGACGACGACACCCACGGCCCGGCGAGCCCCGCGGAACGGTACGCGGCCTCACGCGCCCTCCAGGCCGCGTCCCGCACCCAGCTCGCCGCGTTCCGCGAGGTCGTCGGCTTCCCCTTCGACGACTTCCAGGTCCGCGCCTGCCAAGCCCTCGAGGAGGGCCGCGGCGTCCTCGTCGCCGCCCCCACGGGCGCCGGCAAGACCGTCGTGGGGGAGTTCGCCGTCCACCTCGCGCTCGCCGGCGGCCGCAAGGCCTTCTACACGACCCCCATCAAGGCCCTGTCCAACCAGAAGTACGCCGACCTCGTCCGCCGCCACGGCGCCGACCAGGTGGGCCTGCTCACGGGCGACACCTCCATCAACGGCGACGCCCCCGTCGTCGTCATGACGACCGAGGTCCTGCGCAACATGCTCTACGCGGGCTCGCGCGCCCTCGACGGCCTCGCGTTCGTCGTCATGGACGAGGTCCACTACCTCGCCGACCGCTTCCGCGGACCCGTCTGGGAAGAGGTCATCATCCACCTCGACGACGACGTCCAGCTCGTGTCCCTGTCCGCGACCGTGTCCAACGCCGAGGAGTTCGGCGACTGGCTCGAGATGGTCCGCGGCGACACCGCCGTCATCGTCAGCGAGCGCCGACCCGTCCCCCTGTGGCAGCACGTCCTCGTCGGCTCGCGCCACCGCGGCCCCCGCACCCCGGGCGAGGTCGTGCGCCCCGGCACCGGGGCGGACCTGATCGACCTGTACGCGGGGCACGTCGACCCGACCGACCCCGGGGTCAACCCGCCCATCAACCCCGACCTCCTCGCCGCGTTCCGCAGCGGCTCCCGCGACGGCGGGTACCCCGGGCGCGGCGGCCGGGGAGGTGACCGCGGCTATCGCGGACGCGGGGGCCGCGGCGGGCCGGGTGGGTACCGCGGCGGCGGGTCGGGGGACGGGGGCGGACGCCGCACCCCGCCGCGGTTCGCCGTGGTCGACGCCCTGGACGCCGACGGCCTGCTGCCCGCGATCTTCTTCATCTTCTCCCGCGCGGGGTGCGAGGCCGCCGTGACCCAGTGCCTGGCCGCGGGGCTGCGGCTGACGACGCCCGCGCAGGAGGCCGAGATCCGCGCGACCGTCGAGGAACGCAGCGCGACCCTGCCCGCCGAGGACCTCGACGTCCTGGGGTACTGGACGTGGAGCGAGTCCCTCGCGCGCGGCATCGCCGCCCACCACGCCGGGATGCTGCCCATCTTCAAGGAGATCGTCGAGGACCTGTTCAGCAGGGGACTGGTCAAGGTCGTGTTCGCGACCGAGACCCTCGCCCTCGGCATCAACATGCCCGCCCGCTCGGTCGTGCTCGAGAAGCTCGTGAAGTGGGACGGGACCTCGCACGTCGACATGACCCCGGGGGAGTACACCCAGCTCACGGGGCGCGCCGGACGGCGAGGCATCGACGTCGAGGGGCACGCCGTCGTCGTCGACCACCCCGGGCTCGACCCGGTCGCCCTCGCGGGACTCGCGTCCAAGCGCCTGTACCCCCTCAAGTCCTCGTTCCGGCCCACGTACAACATGGCCGTCAACCTCGTGGCGCAGGTCGGCCGCGAGCGCGCCCGCGACGTCCTGGAGACGTCGTTCGCCCAGTTCCAGGCCGACCGTGGCGTCGTGGGCCTGGCCAAGCAGGCCCAGGCGCACGCCGAGGCCCTCGAGGGGTACGCGCAGGCCATGACGTGCGACCGCGGCGACTTCAGCGAGTACGCCCGGCTGCGGCGCGCCATCGCGAACCGCGAGGCCGACCTGTCGAAGTCGGACCAGCGGGCCCGGCGCGCCCAGGTCGTGGCCGACTTCGAGAACCTGCGCGTGGGCGACGTCGTCGAGCTCCCCACGGGCCGGCGCGCCGGCTACGTCGTGGTGCTCGACCCGGGCAAGGACGGCGGCTTCGACGGCCCGCGCCCCACCGTGCTGACCGAGGACAAGCACGTCAAGAAGCTCACGGTCGCCGACGCCCCGTCAGGGATCCGCACCGTCGGCAAGGTCCGCATCCCCAAGACCTTCAACCCGCGCGTCCCCGCCGCCCGCCGCGACCTGGCCTCGTCGCTGCGCAACGCCCTCGGCGCGTTCGTCGACACCCCCGGCGCACCCGCCCACGGCAAGGCCCACCGGGTGCGCGCGGCCGCCGCCGACGACAAGGAGCTCAGCCGCCTGCGCGCCGCCCTGCGCGCCCACCCCTGCCACGACTGCCCCGACCGCGAGGACCACGCCCGCTGGGCCGAGCGCTGGGCCCGGCTCAAGAAGGAGCACGACGCCCTGGTGCGCCGCGTCGAGGGCCGCACCGGGTCGATCGCGCGCGTCTTCGACCGCATCTGCGACATCCTCACGGGCCTGGGCTACCTCGAGGTCGACCCGCACCCCGCGAGCGGTGGCGCACTCGAGGACACGCCCGCCGCGGGCCCGGGCACGACCGGGACAGCACCCGCCACGACCCGCCCCCGACCAGGACGAATGCCCGCCCCCGACGTCCGGGTGACCGACGCCGGCCAGTGGCTGCGCCGGCTCTACGCCGAGAACGACCTGCTGCTCGCCGAGTGCCTGCGCCGCGGCGTGTGGGACGACCTCGACCCGGCAGGGCTCGCCGCCGTCGTCTCGGCCCTCGTCTTCTCGGCGCGCCGCGAGGAGCCGGGCGAGCCCTACGTGCCCGGCGGCCCCCAGGGCAGGCTCGCACGGGCGCTCGACGCGACCGTCGTCGTGTGGTCCGAGGTCGACGACCTCGAGGAGGCCCACCACATCGACGCGACCGGCAGCCTCGACCTGGGGCTCGTCGCGGCCGTGCACCGGTGGGCGACCGGCCGCAGCCTCGACGCCGTCCTGCGGGGCTCCGAGCTCGCCGCGGGCGACTTCGTGCGCTGGTGCAAGCAGATCATCGACGTCCTCGACCAGCTCGCGACCGCGGCACCCACCCCCGCGATGCGCAGGACCGCGGTCCGGGCCATCGAGGCCGTCCGCCGCGGGGTCGTGGCCTACTCGAGCGTGTGACCTTCGCGTCACGGGCGCCCGGCGCACCCCCGTGAAGGGGCGCACCGGGCGCACCGTGGCATATCGTGTGGTTTCGTGGCCTCCACCCTGTACCGCAACGGCGTCATCCACTCCTCGACCGACCCCTTCGCCGAGGCGATGCTGGTCGACGACGGGGTGATCACCTGGATCGGCGCGAACGACACCGCCGCCGGGCTCGCCGCGCGCGCCGACCGCGTCATCGACCTCGACGGCGCCCTCGTCGCCCCCGGCTTCGTCGACTCCCACGTCCACGTCCTCGAGACCGGCCTCGCCCTCGCAGGCGTCGACCTGTCCGCGAGCGCCGGCGTCACGTCCCTCGCGGGCGCCCTGGACGCGTTGAGCGCCGCGGCCGCGGCCCGCCCGGCCGCGGAGGCCGACGACGTCCTGCTCGCGTTCGGGTGGGACGAGCAGGAGTGGCCCGAGCACCGTGCCCCGACGCGCGCGGAGCTCGACGCGGCGTGCGGGGGAGCCCCCGTGTACGCGGCGAGGGTCGACGTGCACTCGGCGGTCGTCTCGACGTCCCTCGCGCAGCGTGCGGGCCTCGAGGGTCGGCAGGGCTGGACGGACAGCGGCTGGGTCACGCTCGACGCGCACCACGCCGCCCGGGACGCGGCGCGCGCCCTGAGCCCCGAGCGGCGCACCGCGCTGTACCGTGCGGCCCTGGACGCCGCGGCCCGGCGTGGCATCGTGTCGGTGCACGAGAACAGCGCCCCCTCGATCGACACGCGGGACGGCCTGCGCGAGCTCATCGCGCTCACGCGGGACCCCCAGGGTGCCCTGCCGCACCTGGTCGCCTACCGGGGCGAGCTGTGCGCCACGTCCGACGACGCGCGCGCCCTGCTCGCCGACCTGCCGGGCCTGACGGGCATCGCGGGGGACCTCAACGTCGACGGCTCGCTCGGTTCGCGCACCGCGGCCCTGCGGCACCCGTACTCCGACTGGACCGGCACCCCGGGGGAGGCCGGTCCTGACGGCCGCGGCAACCAGTACCTGAGCCCCGAAGAGGTCGCGGCGCACCTGTCCGCGGTCGCGGCGGCCGGCACGCAGGGCGGGTTCCACGTCATCGGTGACCGCGCCATGGACACGTTCCTGGTGGGGCTGCGCGCCGCGGCGGAGGCCGACGGCGCCGCCGCGCACCGCCGGGCGGGGCACCGAGTCGAGCACGCCCTGTTCGTCGACACCAACGCCCTGTCGACGCTCTTGCTCTTCGGGGTGTCCCTGAGCATCCAGCCCGTGTTCGACGCCGCGTGGGGCGGCCCGGACGGCATGTACGCCTCTCGCCTGGGGCCCACGCGCGTGGCCGGGCTGTCGCCGTTCGCGGACCTGGCGGGCGCGGGCGTCCCGCTCGCGTTCGGGTCCGACTCGCCCGTGACCGCGATGGACCCGTGGTCAGCGGTCCGGGCGGCGATGTCGCACGCCGACCCCGACCAGCGCATCTCCGCCCGTGCGGCGTTCCGTGCGCACACGCGCGGGGGCTGGCGCATCGCCGGGCTCGACCACACCGGCGCCGGTCAGCTGCGCGTCGGCGCCCCCGCGCACCTCGCGGTCTGGCGGGCCGAGCACCTCGCGGTGCAGGGCACGGGGACCGCGGTGTCCTCGTGGAGCACGGACGCCCGCGCAGGCACGCCCCTGCTGCCCGACCTCACGGACGACGCCCCCGACCCGACGTGCCTGCAGACGGTGCGCGACGGCGTCGTGCTGTACGACACGTTCGACTGAACGTCGTCACCGCCGCTCCCACCCCTCGTCCGCGCCCTCGTGCGTACAGGTCGCAGGACCGCGGCGGACGAGGGACCTTCGTCCCGGGTGTTCGGATTGACACCACACGGAGGGAAGGTAAGTTCGTTGACGTGTTCCGGCCGTCAGCGCCACAGGGGAACGAGCCACCATCTCACCGTTCGTCCTGCCGGTTCTGGCGCGCATCGGTTCGACCCGCGCGTTCAGTAGACAACACGGCTCCACCGGTGGCGGTGGGACGTGGTCCGAAGGACGCGCGGGTCGGCCCACATCCCCCGGATCCACGGGCCGACCTGCAGGTACGTGGCGTACCCTGCACTGGTGTCGACCCGTGAGCCGAACCGCTGGCTGCTGATCCTTCTCGCCGTCGGTGGCGGCTTCCTCACCAACACCGCCTTCCCCGACCGCGGGTGGTGGCCCATGGCGTTCGCCGGGGTCGCTGCCCTGTTCCTCGCCCTGCGGCGCGACGGCGCGTGGTGGAACGCTCTCGTCGGGCTCCTGTGGGGACTGGCGTTCTTCCTCCCGCACATCCAGTGGGCCCAGATCGCGACGGACACCGTGCCGTGGCTCGCGCTGAGCGTCCTGGAGGCCGCGTTCCTCGCGCTCTTCGGCGCGATGTGGACCTGGGTGCGGCGGCTGCCGTTCGTCGCCCGCAACCTCGCCTGGCAGGTCGTGACGTTCTCGGTCGTGTGGGTCGCGGTCGAGCAGTGGCGCTCGGAGTTCCCCTTCGGCGGGTTCCCCTGGGGGCGGCTCGCGTTCTCCCAGGTCGACTCCCTCCTGGGACGCACGGCCTGGCTCGGCGGCGGACTGCTCGTGTCGCTCCTGACGGCCGCGATCGGTGTCCTCGTCGCGGTGTTCCTCGTCGAGGCGCGCCGGGTCCGCACCCTGCCGGCCCTGTGCTCGCTCGGCACCGCCGCGGTCATCCTCGGGGTCGGCCTCGTCGTCCCGCTCGACGTGCGCCCCGAGACGGGCACGCTCACGGTCGGCGCGGTCCAGGGCAACGTCGGAGAGCCGGGCCTCGGCTCGTTCGCCAACCGCGGCGAGGTCCTGCAGAACCACGTCGACGGCACGCTCGCCCTGCTCGAGGAGGTCGAGCCCGGCGAGCTCGACGTCGTCCTGTGGCCGGAGAACGGCTCGGACCTCGACCCCCAGACCACACCGGACGTGGCCGCCGACATCGACGCGGCCGCGAGCGCCGTCGACGCCCCCGTCCTGGTCGGGGCGCAGGAGTTCCCCGAGACGGGCGGGCGCTACAACGTGTCCCTGCTGTGGGCCCCGGGGGAGGGCGTCATCGACCGGTACGCCAAGCAGCACCCGGCCCCGTTCGGCGAGTACATCCCCCTGCGCGACTTCGTGCGGATCTTCTCCGACCAGGTGGACCGGGTGACCACCGACATGATCGCGGGCGACGAGGTCGCCGTGATCGACCTGCCCTCCGAGCGGCTGGGGCGCGTCGTGCGGCTCGGCAACGTCATCTGCTTCGAGGTGGCGTACGAGGAGCTGATCCGGGACGCCGTCAACGAGGGCGCCGAGATGCTGGTCGTCCCGACGAACAACGCGTCGTTCGGGTACAGCGCCGAGTCCACGCAGCAGCTCGCGATGTCGCGCCTGCGGGCCATCGAGACCGGTCGCGCGACCGTGCAGATCTCGACCGTCGGCGTGAGCGGCGTCATCGCCCCCAACGGGGCGCTGCTCGAGAGCACCGAGCTGTTCACGGCCGACCAGATGATCGCGACGCTCCCGCTGCGCGACTCGCTGACCCCGGCCGTTCGCGCCGGGTACTGGCCGGGATGGATCGCCGGCGGGCTGACCGTCCTGCTCGTCGTGGGGGGAGTGGTGGCCCGGGTGCGACGGGCGCCGGCAGCGAGCGCCCCGGCCCGCAAGCAGGTCGCCGGCCGCCCGGTCGCCGGGAAGCGCCGCTAGCCCGCACGGCGGGCACGCAGCCGGCAGCGAGCGCGCCGCCCTCGACGTCCTGAGCCGGACCGTCGTCGACGTGGTGACGCGAGCCGACGGCGGGGGCGTCCTGCGCAGCGCACGATCCGGTCCGCGCACGACGAAGGGCCCGGAAGCTCCGAGGAGTTCCGGGCCCTTCGAGGCAGTCGGTCAGGCGCTGCGGCGCAGCTTGCCGGCACGCAGCAGGCCGAGGCGCTCGTCGAGGAGCTCCTCGAGCTCCTTGATCGTGCGGCGCTCGAGCAGCATGTCCCAGTGCGTACGGGCGGGCTTGCCGGCCTTGGGCTCGGGGCGCTCCGCGTCACGCAGGAGGGCCTCCTCGCCGCACCGACACTCCCACACCGCCGGGACCTCGGCCTCGGTCGAGAACGGCAGGATGATGGTGTGGCCGTTGGGGCAGTCGTAGTGCGCCTGGAAACGAGGGGCGAAGTCGACGCCCGCGTCGGACTCCATGCTCTTCGCACCGATGCTCATTCCACGTAGGGACCGGTCTGGCATGTCGTCCTCCAAGGGGTAGCGGCAGGGTTGTCTATGGGGGTCAACGTCCCGGCGGGAACGCATGTTCCGCAGGGGCGTGAAGGTCCGGTGAACGCAGGAGGCGCGCCAAACCCACCCGTCGAGGCTGCCCAGCAGACCACGCGCATCGGGGAGGACGCGCACACCCGCGAGACCACCGACCAGGTTTCCGGTTTTCGCAGGTCGGCGCAACTCCACACGCACGAACACGGGTGTGATGTTGCCCGAGGCAAGGCCTGTGAGGCAGCGCGCCTCGACACGCAACCGTGCGTCACCCGCTCCCTTGTCCAAGGTTATGGCATGATCCTTGGACAAGGAGGTGGCGCATGCACGGAACCGACAGCTCCCCGCTCGTTCCGGCGGCGGGCGGGCCCTGGCCCTCGATCTCGTTCGAGGAGCACCCGTGGCGACTCTACGCCGACTCACCCGTCTCTCGGCGCCAGCGTGAGCTGCACGCGGGGCCGTACAGGTCGGCGCTCACCCCGGCGATCGCAGGCCGCGAGGTGCCGCTGCCCGCCGCCCTCGCCGCGGAGTGCGAGGACGCCGCCACCGAGATCGCCCGCTTCGACGTCGAGATGGACACCCTCCTCGGCACCGGCGAGCTCGCACCGCTGCGCAGCGTTCTTCTCCGCAGCGAGTCGGCAGCCTCCTCCCAGATCGAGAACCTGACCGTCGGGGCACGACAGCTCGCCCTGGCGGAGATCGGCGAGGACGCCTCCCGCAACGCCACGACCGTCGCAGGCAACGTCCACGCCATGCAGGCGGCGATCGACCTGGCGGACCGCCTCGACGGCGACGCGATCTTGGCCGTCCACCGTGCGCTCATGGGCGAGCGCGACGGCTCGGCCGGTCGGTGGAGGCAGGAGCAGGTCTGGATCGGGGGGACGTCCGCCGGCCCTCACCTGGCCGAGTACGTCGCGATCCATCACGAACGCATCCCGGCCGCGATCGACGACCTGGTCGCCTTCGCGCGCCGCACCGACCTCCCGGTGCTCGCCCACGCGGCCCTCACCCATGCGCAGTTCGAGACCATCCACCCCTTCACGGACGGCAACGGACGGTCGGGCAGGGCACTCATTCACGCGATGCTCCGCCACGCCGGGCTCACACGCCGAGTCACCGTCCCGGTCTCCGCCGGGCTCCTCGTCGACACCGATGCCTACGTCGACGCCCTGACGGCCTACCGTCGCGGAGACGTCGTGCCCATCGTCCACCAGGTCAACGAGGCTGCGCTCGTCGCCGTCGGGAACGGCAGGGCACTGGCCGACGAGCTCTCGCAGGTGCGGAACGCCTGGACCGCACGGCTCGACGCCCGTCGAGGTGCAGCCGCCTGGCGGGCGATCGACGTCGTCCTGGGACAACCCGTCGTCACGGTCTCGTTCCTCGCAGACGCGCTCGGGGTGAGCCTGCCCGCAGCGCAGGGCGCGATCGATCGCCTCGTCGACGCAGGCGCCCTGACGCCGACCGACCCGCGCCGACGACGAGGCCGGACCTGGCAGGCGACCGAGGTGCTGGCCGCCCTCGACGCGTTCGCGGCACGCGCTGGTCGGCGACGCGTCGCAGGATCCTGAGCCCCGGGGGCGTCCTGTCCGGATCGTCGTCAATGCGCTGAATCGCGGTACCGTTCGTCCTGTGAGGAACCAGGCACACGAGGCACGGCGGACGGGCGGTCATGGCGACCGTTGAGGCGTACGAGACCACGGCCGGACGGCGGTACATGGTCCGATTCCGTACCCCCGAGCGCAAGCAGACCAAGAAGCGCGGCTTCAAGACCAAGCGCAGCGCCGAGGCCTTCGCGTCCTCGCTCGAGGTGTCCATCCTGCGCGGGGAGTTCATCGACCCCACGGCCGCCCGCTCGACCGTGCACGAGCTCGGGGGAGCGTGGCTCCAGCGCCAGACCCACCTCAAGCCCTCCACGGCCCGCGCGATCGAGAGCTCGTGGCGCCTGCACGTCACGCCTCGCTGGGGGAGCGTGCCCGTCGCGGAGATCCGGCGCACCGCGGTCCAGGCGTGGGTCTCCGACCTGAGCGCGACGTACAGCCCCACGACCGTCGCCCGCGCGCACGGCGCACTGGCATCGTTGCTCGACGACGCGGTCGACGACCGCCGCATCCTGACGAACCCCGCCCGCGGAGTCAACCTGCCGCGCAAGGTCCGTCGCGAGCACACCTACCTCGACCACCAGCAGGTCGCCGCGCTCGCCGCTGCCGCCGGGAGGCACGAGACCCTCGTCCTGGTCCTCGCGTACTGCGGCCTGCGATGGGGAGAGGCCGCGGGGCTGCGCGTCCGCGACCTCGACATGCTCCGACAGCGCATGCGCATCAACCAGAACGCCGTCGAGGTCGGCTCCGACATCGTGATCGGCACACCCAAGTCGCACGAGCGGCGCTCCGTCCCGTTCCCCGCCTTCCTGTCCCTGCGCCTCGCGGCGGCGTGCGAGGGCAAGGGGCGCGACGACGTCGTCTTCCACGGCGACCGCGGCACGTACCTCAAGCGCTCCAAGTCCGGCACGGGCTGGTTCTCGCGCGCGGCCCGCGAGGCGGGCATCGACGACCACCTCACCCCGCACGACCTCCGGCACAGCGCCGCGAGCCTCGCCGTGTCCGCGGGCGCGAACGTCAAGGCCGTCCAGCGCATGCTGGGACATGCTTCCGCGAGCATGACTCTGGACGTCTACGCGGACCTCTTCGAGAAGGATCTCGACGGCGTCGCGGTCGCCCTGGAGACGGCCCGGCTGCGCGCGGTCTCGCCCGGCTAGTGCCCAGGGTGTGCCCACGGACCTCCGAAGGGGGCGCGGTCGGCGGCTCAGAACGTTGAGTTTGCAAGGGAAACCGGGGGAGACCGGCTGCTCGCCCCGTGGGTCTAGAACTCACGGGGCAGGCGGCAGACGCGGGCGAAACGGTCATCGCCGACAATCCTCGAACGAGCCGCGACCCACCCGAAACGACGGAGTCGCACCGAGACGCTCGACGCTCTCAACGCTTCCTGGGGAAGTCTGTCGACATCAAGAGACTTTGGTGCAACGGACCCCCGACGACCGATCGCGGAACTCGACCACGACCAGAGACGTCGAGGCCCGGGCCGCACACGGACGGCGCGCACCGAGCGCTCTGTCCGTGTCGCTCGATAGGGTCGGAGCGACGACGTGCGGGCACACGAGCCCCGTCGACGACGAGGGAGGTACGTGGTGAGCGCCAGGCCAGGTCCGATGGATGTCACCTTCACCGCACCGATCGGCGTGACGGTGCGCGACGACGTGTGGTCGTGCGTCGAGATTCCCGACTCGCTCGAGCTGCTGGGAACGGGCAAGGCCGTGCGGGTCGTCGCGACCGTGGACGACCGCCACCTCACGGCCGGGCTGATGCCGACAGGGTCCGGCGGGCACATGCTCTCGATCAGCGCCAAGCTCCGCACACAGCCCGGCAAGGGCATCGGGGACGCCGTGACCGTTCACCTGTCCGAACGATTGACCTGAGCCGCGGACGAGCATTCTGAATTCCCGACCGCGCACGCCGCGACAAGGCGCCGCGCAATTGCCAGAGAAAACATTCACCTGCTGGCAGTACCGCAAAGACGGTCCGCCGCTCGGCCACGCCGGCGCCCTGCACACGCCGCACGAGTAGCCAGCGGCCACCGCGCCCACCGGGCCAACCCCGTCGCCCGGTCGAGCGTGCCCTGACGCTTCAGGGGCCCGGTCCCGGTGCCGGGCGCCACGTAGAGGGGGCGTACGGCGCCCGGAGCGCTCCGGGTGAGATCCGCTGCACCTGGTCGTCTTCGCAGGTCAACCCTGCTTTCGGCGGAGGCGACGAGCGGGTGCTGCGGTTCTCAGACGGCAGACGACCTCGTCGAGGCGCGGGCTCGGCCGGGACGCGCCAGCCCGGGGGAGCGGCGGTACGGGGGCGGCGGTACGGCCGCCGAGGAGCCGGCGGTCGGGACAGCATGTCCGTCGGCGGAACACCCGGTCGGAGGTGGTCACGTCCATCGCCGACGATCGAGGACGTCCGGAGCATCCGGACGGGGAAACAACCGTGCGCATTCTGGGCAGTATTCATTGCCGCCAGCTCATCCTTTCCGTCCACGAGGCGGCAGGGAAATACGCGGTGCACATTCCGCCCGCTGACTGCGCCTGGCTTCCGCCGTGTCGGGATCGAGCAGATCTGGAGAAGCGGCGTCCGGCCCCGCTCAGTAGCGTCGATCCTGACGTACGACACACCGAGGAGGGGAACCACGATGACCGGCACCACGAAGTCGACCAGGACCAGCAAGGCGTACGAAGGATTCTCGGCCGAGGAACGCGCGGCGATGAAGGAGCGCGCCAAGGAGCTCAAGGCGTCCGCGAACCGTGCGGACGCGGAAAAGGCCCAGCTCGAGAAGATCGCGGAGCTCTCGGAGCCCGACCGTTCCATGGCGTCCAGGATCCACGAGCTCGTCGCGGAGCACGCGCCCTTGCTCGCACCGAAGACCTGGTACGGGATGCCCGGGTGGGCCAAGGACGGCAAGATCCTGTGCTTCTTCCAGCCCGCGGAGAAGTTCGGTGCGCGCTACCCGACCTTCGGCTTCAACGACGTCGCCCAGCTCGACGAGGGCACGCTGTGGCCCGTCGCGTACGCCCTCACCGAGCTGACGGCGGAGAACGAGGCGACGATCGCACAGCTCGTCAAGAGGGCGGCAGGCTGATCGTCCGTGGCGCCCGGGCGGCTTCGCGACCGGGGCAAAATGGCTTCTGACCTGCGACGATGCACGAATCGGAGGCGATGGCCCGGGGGAGTGGCAGCAGGATTCCCCGGGCTGCGGCCATCGCACGGGTGTCTCGACGGGCCGAGACGCCGCCACCAGGAGGATCGCACGGACCATCGTCGACACACGCCGTTCGCTGCCGTCGGTGCACTCGACGGCCGGGTGCGGATGGCTGGCCCGAGCAACATGTCGTGACGTGGGGTTCGTGGCGAACCAGCGGCCGATCCGGTCTGAGGTTGCCGTGCGCAGAGTTCTGTCTCGGGGTGCCGCACCCGGCTCGTGCCGGCGCGCACGTGCCGGGTGCGGCGGCAGCCCCGCGGAACGTCATGGACGCGCGAGCCTCGTGAGAAGTGTCCAGCGACGACGGTGGTGGCCATGGTGCGGACGAACCGCTCGGGCGCTCGGGTACTGCGATCGCGCCGTTTCTCGCCCCTCTCGACCGCTTCCAGTCAACGCCGATAATGTACATTATGTCATTACGACGATCTGACCACG
Source organism: Oerskovia sp. 140933 (assembly GCF_059651515.1). NCBI lineage: Bacteria > Bacillati > Actinomycetota > Actinomycetes > Micrococcales > Cellulomonadaceae > Oerskovia > Oerskovia sp. 140933. Next base: position 48,096 of record NZ_JAMXIO010000004.1, on the reverse strand, counting down.
CCCCTCTCGGTCGCGGGTCGCCCGGTTCCTTGCGCCCACGAGGTGGCGCCGACACACGCCTCCGTCACCCTGCGCGAGCTCGGCCCCGCCGGCGCATCAGACGGCGCTGCGACGTGCTCCCTCTGCTGTGACGGCGTCGACAGCACGCCCGAGGCGCACCAGGAGTCGGGACATGAGCTCAGGACCGTTCGAGAGCATCCGCGCCAGCGCGGCGCCCGTGGATCTGGGCGCCAGTTCGTCCAGACGCATCCTGCGGGCATCTGGCAGCTCGACGATCGACCGGTCGGTGCGCGCGATCTTCTCCGCAGCGCTCCTGGTGGTGCTGGTCGGTCTCGCCGCGCTTGCGGTCGTCCTGACGGTCGTCACCGTCGCGGTGGCGTCGCCGTGGTGGATCTACCGACTCGCGTCCGCCCCCGCCGGGAACCGGTCCCCCCGTGCGGCGCGGTCACCTTCTCGCTCCAGGGCCGAGGCACGAAGGCGGCCTGGCGTGACGGCGCCGTCGGGCGGGTGATGCGACACGAGGCGCGCTCCCTTCCATCTCGTGGCGCGCTGCGGTAAGGTCGCTGAATTGGGACATGCAAGACAAACCATTGTGTTTAGCACAACACCGTGGTCAGAGACGGTCAACCGTCGGGCCCCTCACCCCCGTCGCTGTCAGTGGCGCCCCCTATGCTCCGGATGTCCGGTCTCGTCCCGTCCCCAGGAGCCTCTCGGTGGTCGCCCCTCCCCGCCTCAACCGCGTCACCGTCGCGGAGGCCGTCGCCACGTACCTCTCTTCCGTGTCTGCGGAGACCCTCAGGGGCGTCCTCTCCCCCACGACCCAGCGGAACTACGAGCGCGACCTGCGCGAGTTCTCCTCGCTCGCCGGACCTGACACGGTCCTCGACGACATCACCGGCGCCGACGTCGACGACTTCCTCCTGCGCTACCAGGTCACCCCCGACGGTCGCTACGCGGACCCGCGGACCAAGCCCGACGGCCCGGGGCGATCGGCCGCGACCGTCAACCGCTTCCGCCAGTCGATCTCGCGCTTCTTCACGCACGCCGCGCGCGACGGGTGGGTGCAGGCCGACCCCATGCAGTGGGCCGCTCCCCCGGCCCGGCTCCGCGGCGGCCTGCGGGTCGCTCGTACCGCGCTCTCGGCAACGGCTGCGCAGGCTCTCCTCGTGACCGCGAGCACCAAGCCGCGCGCGACCGACTCGCCGTCCCCGGCCGCGTCGCCCAGCACCCCCACCCCCCGACCGGACCACGACCTCGCTCTTCGGGACCGGTTTATCATCGCGCTCCTGCTCATCCTGGGGCCGCGGGTCTCGGAGGTCGCCCGCGCGGACCTCGACGACTTCGTGCGTGAGCCGGACCAGACCCGCTGGCGCATCAAGGGCAAGGGAGGCGCGGTGCGGACGGTCAGCCTGTCCGAGCCCCTGTCACGCGCCCTCGACGAGTACCTCGCGACGCTGCGCCCCTCGCTGCTCGCGCGCCGACCAGGCGACCCCGACGCCGCGCGCGCTCTCCTGCTGACCTGGCGAGGTCGACGCATCGACGCGCAGGCGATCCGGGCCCTCCTCAACCGGTGCATCGCCCGGATGCCCGAGGAGTACCGCCGAGCAGCCACCCCCCACGCGCTGCGCCACACGACCGCGACCCTCCTCGTCGCCCAGGGCTGGGACGTCAAGGTCATCGCCGAGCTGCTCGGCCACGCGTCGATCGCGACGACCGGTGTCTACCTCGACCGGATCGAGGGTGAGCTCGCGGCCGCGATCCGGTCCCACCCGTTGTCGACCGGGTTGCCCGCGGAGATGGGCAGCGAGCCGCCGGCCGAAACGGACAAAGAGAAGGAAACCACACCCTCGGCCGGGTGACCGGAGGCCGTCGCGGCCGCAACGACCAACGTCACGCGTTTTCTCCGGGTGTGCTCGGCGTCCTGAGGCTACGGTGAGCAGGTGCGCCCCTCGAAGACCTCCCCCGTCCAGCTCGCCCGAACGGTGATGGCCCGCGCGGCAGTGCTCGCGGTCGCCGTCCCCATGACCGTCGCGACCGGCCTCGTGATCGCGGACGCCATCCGCAAGCGTCGCGTCACGGACCCCAGCAGGTTTCCCCGCTCGGCCCCTGCCGAGGGCAGCGTCGGTGAGACCTCGACGACGATCTTCACCTACGGTGACGACCTCTACCGCGAGATGCTGGCCGCGATCCGGGGCGCGAAGCGACGCATCATGCTCGAGACGTACATCTGGAAGGGTGACGAGCTGGGCCAGGAGTTCAAGGACGCGCTGATCGAGGCCACCGAGCGCGGCGTCGAGGTCTTCGTGATCTACGACGGTTTCGCGAACCTCGTGGTCCCTCGCGACTTCCTGACCTTCCCGGCACCCATCCACGTCATCCGCTACCCGGTCTTCCGCCCGGGCGTCCTGATGCTCAACGTCCGCAAGTCCGGACGGGACCACCGCAAGATCCTGGTGGTCGACGACGAGATCGGCTTCGTGGGCGGGTACAACATCGGGGCCATGTACGCGACGCAGTGGCGTGACACGCACATCCGGCTCGCGGGCCCCTCCACGTGGGAGCTGCGCAACGCGTTCGTCGACTTCTGGAACTCGAACAGGAAGCCCGGCCAGCCGCACCTCGAGGACCCGGGGTCCCGGCTGTGGCTCCCCGAGCTCCGCGCGGCGCGCAACGCCCCCGCCCACCTCGTCTTCCCGATCCGCGGCATCTACCTCGATGCGATCGACCGCGCGTCGGACCACATCTACATCACCCAGGCCTACTTCATCCCCGACCGCGAGATCCTCGACGCGCTCCTCATGGCGGCACTGCGTGGCGTCGACGTCAGGGTCCTCGTGCCCGAGCGCTCCAACCACGTCGTGGCGGACTGGCTCTCCAAGGGCCTCTACACGACCCTGCTGCGCGGTGGCGTGACCATCTGGCTCTACAAGGACGCGATGGTCCACGCCAAGACCGCGACGATCGACGGGCGCTGGACCACGATCGGCACGGCGAACATCGACCGCCTCAGCCTCACGGGCAACTACGAGGTCAACCTGGAGATCGTCGACGCCGGCATCGCGGCCCAGATGGAGAAGGTGTACGACGTCGACCTCAGCAACTGCCGCGAGCTCACGCTCGAGGAGTGGTCCGGGCGGTCCCTCGCGGCCAAGTTCGGCGAGGTCGCGCTCGCTCCCCTGCGACCGCTGCTGTAGGCAGAGGACGACGCCGCCCGACGCACGTCAGGTCGCGCCCAGCACGTCCGCGGGAACCTGCAGCCGGCACGCCGGTCGCGCGGTGAACCCGTGGTCCTGCTCGTAGACGCACTCGCCGCACCGGTCGTTCCCGTCGACGGCGGCGTCGTACGGGGTCCCGGGATGTTCGCCCCACGGATGGCCGCACGCCGTGCAGGGCCTGCTCAGAGCGCGTCGTCGTGCTCGTCGCGCACCCCGGGCGCCCGCCGGTGTCGCTTCCGACGGGTTCACGGCGCCACGCCGGCGCCTGTGGCCCCCTCCTCCCGTGCGGCATCCGCGACCTCCTCCTCCGGGCGGGGCGGCACGGTCTCGTCGATCTCGATGGCAGGGACCTGATCGAACTCGGGGTGCTCGCGCAGGATCGCCTCGGCGACGGCCTCGGGGTCTCGGTGCAGGGGTCCGTCCGGCGTCGGGTCCTCGCCCCTGGCCGTCTCCTCCGTGAGGTGCTGGGGGGTCGCGTCGTACCGCTCGCCCACGCCGAGCGGGCGAAAGTCGTAGGTGCCGCCGGTGCGTGCCTCACCGAACAGCCGGTGGACGAGGCCGAGGCCGGCCTGGGAGAGGATCGCTTCGTGGATCGGGACCACCGTCCACGGGTCGAGCGAGCGGACGAAGTCGATGCCTTCTGCGACCTTCATCCAAGGGGCCGACACGGGCGCGAACAGGACGTCGAGGCGGTCGTCGGTCAGCGGCGGGCTGAACGAGTCGCCCGGGTGGTAGACCCGCACGCCGCCTGCCGCCACGAGGTAGGTGAGGTTCGCCACCCGCGGCACGTCCGGGTGGATCAGGGCGTGCTGCCCTCCCCCGACCAGCACGGAGAACGATCCGACCGTCAGGACGTCACCGGGTTCGACCAGCACGAACCGGGCGTCGTCGGGCGTCCGTCCCAGCCGGTCGAACACGGCCTGCGGGCCGATCACCCGGACCTCCGGGTCCCGGTCCAGGGCGGCCTGCACGGCCTCGACGTCGAGGTGGTCGAGGTGGTCGGGGTGCGCGTGGGTCACGAGCAGCGTGCCGGGGGCGTCGAGTGCCGTCGCGGTGTCGGCGAACGTCCCGGGGTCGAGGGTGAGCGTGGTGCCGGCGTGGTCGAGGGCCACGCACGAGTGGCCGTGAGACGTGATGCGCATCGGGTGCCTTCGGTGGGGGGCGGGAGGTTCCAGTCTGCCGTGAGGCGCCCTGGACGTCGCGTCGGGTCAGGGGGCGAGCAGCAGGTCGACGAGCCGCTGCGCCGCGGCGTCGGTCCTCTGCAGGTCGCCCGAGACGAGCCGGTCGAGCAGGAGGCCCTTGAACCCCGAGGTGAGGAGCGTGGCGTCGGTTCGCGCGACGTCCGGCGGGCTGCCGGTGCCGACGAGGAGCTTCTCGACGTGCTCGACCCACGCGCTGATCGCGTCCTGGGCGATCGCGTGGTGCGGGTGCCCGTCCTCGAGGGAGGCCGTGAGGACCTGGAGCATGAGGGTGAAGTGCCCGGTGCGCGCCGGGTCGGTCATCGCCGCCCAGGCTGCCTGCGCCGTGGCCCGAGGGTCGGTGGTCGCGACGGCGTCGAGGCCCGCGATCATGCGCCGACGGTGCTCCGTGAGGACCGCATCGAGGAGCGCGTCCCTGGTCCCGAAGTAGTGCACGAGCATCCGCGCGCTCGTGCCGAGGTGGGGTGCGAGCGATCGCAGGGTGAAGGTGCTGAGGCCCGCCCCCTGCAGGTGGTCGAGCGCGTCGGCGACGAGCCGGGCTCGGCGTTCTTCGTCGGGGGTGCGTGGCACGGGTGCTCCCGGAGGGGTTGACGGGCGGGTCCGCCCAGCCTACGTTGACGGCCATGAATGTAACGCGCGTTACAGCATCGCTGCCGGAACCGTCCGCAACCCGGCGCGCCTCCCCCGGCCCACGCTGGACCGCGGCCCTCGTGACCGGCGGGAGCTCCGGCGTCGGGCTGGCGCTCGCACGGCGCCTCGTGGCGGACGGCACGACCGTGCTCGTGTGCGGGCGCGATCCCGGCCGCCTCGCGGACGCCGCGGCCCGCGTCCCCGGCCTGCGGACCCTGGTCGCGGACCTCTCCGACCCCGACGACGTCGCGCGGCTCGCGCACGCCGCAGCCGACCTGCCCGGCCTCGACCTCCTCGTGCACAACGCGGCGGTCCAGCTCGACCGGGACTGGGTCGTCACGCCCGGTCCCGGCAGGGCCGCAGCCCTCGTCCAGGACGCGGCGACCGAGCTCGCGACGGACCTCGGCGCTCCCCTGCACCTGACCGCGCACCTTCTCCCCGTCCTCGCCGAGGCGCCCCGGGCGGCGGTCGTCTCCGTCACGTCGGCGCTCGGGACCGTCCCCAAGCGTTCGGCGCCGGTCTACTGCGCGGCCAAGGCGGGCCTGAGCGCCTTCACCACCTCGCTCCGCTACCAGCTCCGGTCGGCGGCCCCGCACGTCCGGGCGGTCGAGGTCGCGCTCCCCCTCGTGGACACCGCGATGACGGCGGGCCGTGGGGCACGGAAGATCACGCCCGACGACGCCGCGGCAGCCGTCCTGTCGGCCCTCGCCGGGCGCAGGGACAGGGTGCACGTCGGGGCCGTGAGGCCGTTGCTCGCGATCCACCGGGTCGCGCCGCGCCTCGCCGCGCGGATCGTGGCGGACTGACCGGCGCCCCGACCCGGACGACGACGGGCCGGGCAGGGAGCGCGACGCTCCCGACCCGGCCCGAGGACCGTCCGTACCGGACTAGACGACGACGAGCACCAGGTCCCCGCCCTCGAGCTGCTGGACCGCGCCGATCGCGACGCGCTGCACCGTCCCGCCGACGGGGGTCGTGATCGCGGCCTCCATCTTCATGGCCTCGACCGTCGCGACGGTCTGCCCGGCCTCGACGACCTCGCCCTCCTGGACCACCGGCGTCACGGCCCCCGCGAACGGCGCCGCGATCTGGCCCGGTGCGGCCGGGTCGGCCTTCTCGGCGAGCGACGAGTCGACCTCGATCGATCGGTCGCGGACCTGGAGCGGGCGGAGCTGGCCGTTGAGCGTGAACATGACCGTGCGCATGCCGCGCTCGTCCGGGACGCCCACGGCCTCGAGCCCCACGAGGAGCTTGACCCCGCGCTCGAGCGAGACCTCGACCTCCTCGCCGGGCGTGAGCCCGTAGAGGTACGCCTGGGTGTCGAGCACCGAGACGTCGCCGAACGCCGCCCGCGTCGTCTCGTAGTCCTTGGTCGGGCCGGCGAACAGCAGGTGGTTGAGCCGGTTGCGCCGTGCGGCCGAGTCCCCGTCGAGGTCCGCCTGGTCCTCCGCGGTGAGCGGCGTCACGGGCGTACGCACGACGCGGCCTGCAAGGGCCTTGCTGCGGAAGGGCTCGGGCCAGCCGCCGGGAGGATCGCCGAGCTCGCCGCCCAGGAACGCGATGACGGAGTCGGGGATGTCGTAGTCCTGCGGGTTCTCGGCGAAGTCCGCCGGGTCGGCCTGCCGCGCCACGAGCTGGAGGGCCAGGTCGCCGACCACCTTCGAGGACGGGGTCACCTTGACCAGGCGCCCGAGGATGCGGTCGGCCGCGGCGTACGTGGCCTCGATCTGCTCGAACCGGTCGCCCAGGCCGAGCGCGATGGCCTGCTGGCGCAGGTTGGAGAGCTGGCCGCCCGGGATCTCGTGCTCGTAGACGCGACCCGTGGGGCTCGACAGGCCCGACTCGAACGGGGCGTACAGGCGCCGCACGGCCTCCCAGTAGGGCTCCAGGTCGCACACCGCGCGCAGCGACAGGCCCGTGTCGCGCTCGGTGTGCTCGAGCCCTGCGACCAGGGCGGACATCGACGGCTGGCTCGTCGTTCCGGCCATCGCCGCGCTCGCGACGTCGACTGCGTCGACCCCTGCCGCGACGGCAGCCATGAGGGTGGCCATCTGCCCGCCCGACGTGTCGTGCGTGTGCAGGTGGACGGGCAGGTCGAAGCGCTCGCGCAGGGCCGTGACGAGGCGCGCCGCGGCCGCAGGACGCAGCAGGCCGGCCATGTCCTTGATCGCGAGGACGTGCGCCCCCGCGTCGACGATGCGGTCGGCGAGCTCGAGGTAGTAGTCGAGCGTGTACAGGGACTCGGCCGGGTCGAGCAGGTTGCCCGTGTAGCACAGCGCGACCTCGGCGACCGCGGTGCCGGTCGCCCGGACGGCGTCGATCGCCGGGCGCATCTGCTCGACGTCGTTGAGCGCGTCGAAGATGCGGAAGATGTCCACGCCCGTGGCCGCGGCCTCACGGACGAAGGCCTCGGTGACCTCGGTGGGGTACGGGGTGTACCCGACGGTGTTGCGGCCGCGCAGGAGCATCTGGAGCGCGACGTTCGGCATGGCCTCGCGCAGCGCCGCCAGGCGGGCCCACGGGTCCTCGCCGAGGAAGCGGAGCGCGACGTCGTACGTCGCGCCGCCCCATGCCTCGACCGAGAGCAGCTGCGGCGTCAGGCGCGCGACGTACGGGGCGACCGCGAGCAGGTCGTGGGTGCGCACCCGGGTCGCGAGCAGGGACTGGTGGGCATCGCGGAACGTGGTGTCCGTGACCTTGACCGCGGTCTCGGCGCGCAGCGCGCGGGCGAAGCCCTCCGGCCCCAGCTCGAGCAGCTGCTGACGGCTGCCCGGCACGGGGGCCAGCGACAGGTCGACCTCGGGGAGCTTGGCGACGGGGTCGATCGCCCCCTGGCCGGGTCCGTGCGGGCGGTTGACCGTCACGTCGCCCAGGTAGCTCAGGAGCCGGGTGCCGCGGTCTGCGCTCTCGCGTGCGGCCAGCAGCTCGGGGCGCTCGTCGATGAAGGACGTCGACAGGTTCCCGGCGATGAACTCGGCGTCCGAGAGCACCGCCTGCAGGAACGGGATGTTCGTCCGGATGCCGCGGATGCGGAACTCGGCCAGGGCACGGCGGGCCCGGCGTACGGCCGTCGGGTAGTCCCTGCCGCGGCACGTGAGCTTGACCAGCATCGAGTCGAAGTGGCCCGAGATCTCCGACCCGGCGGTCGCCGTCGCGCCGTCGAGGCGGACTCCCGCGCCACCCGGCGAACGGTAGGCCACGATGCGGCCCGTGTCCGGGCGGAAGCCGTTGGAGGGGTCCTCCGTCGTGATGCGCGACTGCAGGGCCGCGCCGTTGACGTGCACGTCCTCCTGGCGGATGCCCAGGTCCTCGAGCGACTCCCCCGCGGCGATGCGCATCTGCGACGAGACGAGGTCGATGTCGGTGACCTCCTCGGTCACGGTGTGCTCGACCTGGATGCGCGGGTTCATCTCGATGAACACGTGCTGCCCGGCCCGCTCCCCCACGGTGTCGAGCAGGAACTCGACGGTCCCGGCGTTCTGGTACCCGATCGACCGCGCGAACTTCACGGCGTCGGCGCACAGCGCGTCCCGGACCGCGGGGTCGAGGTTGGGCGCGGGCGCGATCTCGATGACCTTCTGGTGGCGCCGCTGGACCGAGCAGTCGCGCTCGTACAGGTGCACGACGTTGCCCTGCCCGTCGGCGAGGATCTGCACCTCGATGTGACGCGGTCGCAGGACGGCCTGCTCGAGGAACATGGTCGGGTCGCCGAACGCGCCGTCGGCCTCGCGCATCGCGGCGGCCAGCGCCTCGGGCAGGTCCTCCCGCCGGTCGACGCGGCGCATGCCGCGCCCGCCACCACCCGCGACGGCCTTGGCGAAGATCGGGAAACCGATCTCGTCGGCTGCCGCGATGAGCTCGTCGATGTCCGACGACGGCTCGCTCGACGCGAGGACCGGGATGCCGGCCTCCTTCGCGGCCTTGAGGGCGCGCACCTTGTTCCCGGCGAGCTCGAGGACCTCGGGAGGCGGCCCGACGAACGTGATGCCCGCCTGCTGGCAGGCCCGTGCGAGGTCGGGGTTCTCCGACAGGAAGCCGTAGCCGGGGTAGATCGCGTCCGCGCCGGCGTCCTTGGCGACGCGCACGATCTCCTCGATGTCGAGGTACGCCCGGACCGGGTGCCCCTCCTCGCCGATCCGGTACGCCTCGTCCGCCTTCAGGCGGTGCTCGGAGTTCCGGTCCTCGTAGGGGAAGACCGCCACCGTCCGGGAGCCGAGCTCGTACGCCGCGCGAAACGCCCGAACCGCGATCTCCGCGCGGTTGGCGACCAGAACCTTCGAGAACACCAAGTACCCCATCCGTCATCGTGGGTCGAGCACGCGCACCCTCGCGAGAAGAGGGCCGTGTGCTCGCTCGTCACGGGCGGTCCTCCCGGCACGAGCCGGGGACGCCCACAGGCGATCTTGCCACGGCCGTCCGGGCGGGAGGGCACCGGAAGGGGGCGAACGGTCGAAAAAGGTGGCGATCGCCACGTCCTGGGCGGCGCGCGGTCCCCGCCAGGCAGTCCGGCGGCGGTCTCTCAGCCGGCCGAGCGTGCCCGACGACGGAGCTCGAGCTCGTCCTCGGAGGGCGGGCTGGGCGTCTCGTCCTCGCCGAGGGACTCGGCCGGCATGTCGCTCAGCGTCCCCTCGACCTCGCGCCAGACGCGTCCGACGGCGATGCCGAACACTCCCTGGCCACCCTGCACCAGGTCCACGACCTCGTCGGGGGACGTGCACTCGTACACGCTCGCGCCGTCGCTCATGAGCGTGATCTGCGCGAGGTCGTTGACGCCGCGCTCCCGCAGGTGCTCGACCGCGGTGCGGATCTGCTGGAGGGACACCCCCGTGTCGAGGAGCCGCTTGACGATCTTGAGGACGAGGATGTCCCGGAAACCGTAGAGACGATGCGTCCCCGACCCGGACGCGGGACGGACGGTCGGTTCGACCAGGCCCGTGCGGGCCCAGTAGTCCAGCTGCCGATAGGTGATGCCGGCCACCCTGCAGGCCGTCGGCCCGCGGTACCCGATGCTGGTGTCGAGCTCGGTGATGTCCTCGCCGAACAGCAGGCCCTGGGCCGCGTGGGGAACAGGAGCCCCCGGCTCCGCACCAGCTCTGCCGCTGCTGTTCACTGTGCCTCCAAGGATGATGTGGACTCCACGCTAGGCCCGGTGCCGGGGAGCGTCAACGACTGAGCCGCTGAGAGCTGCGCGTGTCGCAGCCGCCACTCCCCCTGCGACGCCCCTCCCCGGCGGGTGAGGCGGTCACCGTCGGCAGGAGAGCGGTATTGCGAAGGACCAGACGATGTATGCGTTTTGTCGTGAACGAAAGGCGTGGTTTGTCTGACTTTCCTCCCGTGCGACGCCGCCAGTGGCGCGGGCCCCGACCGACACCGGCCTCATGGATCGTCCGACTCCCCGCCGCGGCCGGGTGAACCGAAGTCGTCGGGTGAAACGTGCTCCAGGAAGTCTCGGAACTCGGCGACCTCCCGCTGCTGCTCCGGGTCGACGATCTCCACCCCGGCCAGTGCGACGATCTCCGCCGAGCACATGACCGGGCTGCCCGTACGGACCGCCACCGCGATCGCGTCCGAGGCGCGAGCATCCACCCTGACCCCCGTGCTGAGCACCATCTCGGCGAAGAAGATCCCGTCGTCCAGCGCGACGATCTCCACCCGCAGCAGGCCGACGTGCACCGCCTCCAGGACGTCCCGCAGCAGGTCATGGGTCATCGGTCGAGGGGCGGTCAGGTGCGCCTGCGCCATCGCGATCGCGCTCGCCTCCCGCGGCCCGATGATGATCGGGACCACCAGCTCCGCAGCGGGGTCGAGCAGGAGCACCACGATCTCCTGCCCTGCCCCCTGCTGCTGGCGCACGCCGAGGACCTCCACCGGGACCATCGGCACCTCGTTGCTCACTCGTCCACCGTACGACGGCAGACGCTGTCCGTCAGAAGGAGGGACGCACGACCACCATGACCGCTCGCGGGACCGCCGGGCCGCTGGCTCGTCCGGGCACGACGCTCAGGTCGTGAGGTCGCCCACGCCCTGCCGGAGCCACACCGTGTGCAGCTTCGCGAAGAGCTCGCCGACCTCGCCCGCCAGCGCACCTGCGTGCGCTCGTGCCGAGGCGGACTGCTGGCTGCGCCACGGCGCGACGACCTGCTCGACCAATCCGACGTGGCGGTCGGCGGACGTGCGCAGCAGACGCAGGTGCCGCGGCTCGATGCCGTACTCGCCTAGTGCTGCGGCGAGCTGCACGACCTCGAGCGACCAGGCGTCGAGCTGACCGCCAGGGGCCTGCCGCAGGACACCTGCCGAGATCAGGCCTTCGACGAGCGAGACGTCCACGCCCACCGTCGTCGCGAGCGAGCCGACGGTGTACCGCTGACGGACGGCCGTGACCTCGGTCTCGCCATCGCTGGCTGCCAGCCGCAGGGCCGGGTTCTCCGCGGTCTCTCCGGCGTCGAGCGCAGCCAGGTTCTCCTTGATCACCTTGAGCGGCAGGTAGCGGTCGCGCTGCTCGAGCAGGACGTAGCGCAGCCGCTCGACGTCGGCCGCACTGTACTGCCGGTAGCCGGACGGGGTGCGCTCGGGGTCGATCAGCCCTTGCTCCTCGAGGAACCGGAGCTTCGAGTGGCTGACGGTGGGGAACTCCGTGCGCAGGGCGCGCAGGACGTCCGAGATGCGCATCGTGGCACGCCGGGAGATCCCCTGCGGCCAGGGTTCGCGCGATCCCTCGAAGTCCTCGTCGGCGTCCGCGGACCCCGAGGTCAGCGCACCGGTGCCGTCGAACCGGTTCTCGTGCCCCCAGGGGGAGCGTGCCGGCTGGTTCACGGGTGCCCTGCCGCGCCTTCCGCCGACTCCGCGGGCTGGCCGAGGACCGGGCTGGTGCAGAACGTGAGGCGGTACTTGCCGATCTGCACCTCGTCGCCGGAGACCAGCGCCACGGCGTCGACCCGGTTGCGGTTGACGTAGGTGCCGTTGAGGGAGCCGATGTCCCGGACGACGAACTCGTCGTTCTCACGGACGAACTCCGCGTGCTTGCGCGAGACCGTGACGTCGTCGAGAAAGATGTCGGCGTGCTCGCTGCGACCGGCGACCGTCCGCTCGGCGTCGAGCAGGAAGCGGGAGCCGACCGCCGGGCCACGCTGCATCACGAGAAGAGCAGAGTGCCGGGGCAGCGCGGAGATGGCGGCCTGTTCCTCGGCGGAGAGTCCGCCGGGCTGGGTGCCCTCCTCGATCGGCAGCTCGATGCGTCCGAACGTGACGGTCGTATCGCTGCCTCCCCGGCGTGGCTCCGCAGATTCACCTGGAGTGGTCATCTCGCCTCCTCGGGAGTTTTGACGCATTCAGAGCAAAATGCCTTGGGCGGAAAGGTACTACACCCCTCTGCGCACTTCCCGACAGGAGGCACGGTGATGCGGGCAATACCCGTCCAACCCGTCCAACCTACCCCGCCGGACGGTCCGGAGAAAAGTATCCGCCCACGTCACGACCGCCGGAAGCACTCAGTCGCCGCTCTCCGCAGGGACCGGTGTCGCGAACTGCGGGGCCTGCGGCTCCCGTGTGGACGTGATGGTCACCAGGTCCTGCTGCGTGATGACAGGGTCCGCACCTTCGTTGCGGACCGAGGCCATCGCGCCCCCGGGGATCTCGAGCGCGGTCTCGAGCGTCGAGGGGTCGCCGATCGCCTTCCACCGGTAGGGCGAGGAGATCACCTGCCCGTCCACGACCATCCCCCGGCTGGTCTCCTCGAAGTAGCTGCTCGTGACCAGACGGACACCGTTGACCTCGACGACCTCCACGCCCGCGTTGCGGAGCTCTTCGAGGATGTTGAAGAGCTTGCTGGCCGGGATGCTCCGGTCGCCCTCCGTGATCGTGAGCTCGATCCCCGGCCCCTCGGCAGGCAGCCGGCCGGACAGGATCCCCTGGGACTCGGCCTGACGCTGGGCGAGCTCGAGGGCCGCCCGCTGCTGGCCCGAGCCCGAGCTGAGCTCGTCACGGGTCTCCTGCAGGCTCGACACACGAGCCTCGAGCTCGTTCGCCCGCTGGGTGACGTCGTCCAGGAGCCGCACGAGGTCCGTCTGACGCAGCGAGGACAGCTGCTCCTCCTGGGTCTGGCTCACCTGGACGGCCAGCGCGAACCCGAGCAGGGCGCACAGCAGCCCCGCGAGGAGCTGTGAACGGTTCGCCGTCGGCCGCATCGCACGAGCGAGCTTCGACCAGCCCGAGGTCCGCGCCTCTGTCCCTGCCGTTGCCTTCGGTGCCGGTGACGGTGACGGTGACGGTGCCGACGACGGGGTCGCGGCCGGTGCGACGTTCTCCTCGGCGGCGTCAGGTCGGCCGCCCGGACTGCCCGTGGCCGACCCGGCTGCGGTTTGCGCGCCCGCGGCCCGTGCGTCTGGGGCGTGGCCCGTCGGACGGTAACGGTCGACGCCGGCGGCTGCCTCCTTCGTCGTCGGCTCGGCGGAAGGCGCGGGCGTCACGTCGGGTGCCGCCTGGATCGGGACGTACGGGGCGTCGTCGCCCAGTTCTGCGGCGACGTCCCACGGGACCTCGGCAGCGGTCCACCGCTCGAGGGGGTGCGGGGCGGTCTCCGCCGTACCGAGGGGCACGGAGGGCTCGCCCTCGGCCACGACGGCAGCGTCGGCGGGTTCCTCGTCCGGCGCGGTCCCGGTCGCGGCTTCGGTGGCCTCCGGCGTCGTGCCGGCGGGGGCGTCCTGCGCTGCGTCGACCGGCTCCTCGCCGGGGACGTCCTCGGCCGAGGCTGCGGGCGGGTCGTCGGGGGTCGAACCCTCGTCGACCGGGCGCGTCTCGTCCGCCGGGGACGGGACCGCGTCGTCGTCCTCGGGACGCTCGGGGTTCACGGGAGGGGTGCCGTCGGGCGTCGACCTCGTCGTCATCGCGGGCCTAGGCCTTGAACAGGTGCCGACGGATCGCGGCCGCGTTGGAGAAGATGCGGATCCCGAGGACCACGACGACGCCGGTCGAGAGCTGCGTGCCCACGCCGAGCTGGTCGCCGAGGAAGACGATGAGCGCCGCGACGACGACGTTCGAGAGGAACGACACGAGGAAGACCTTGTCGTCGAAGAGGCCGTCGAGCATGGCCCGCAGCCCGCCGAAGAGCGCGTCGAGCGCCGCGACGACCGCGATGGGCAGGTAGGGCTGCAGGGCGACGGGGACCGTGGGTTGGAGCACGAGGCCCGCCACGACTCCGAGGACCAGTCCGACGACTGCGATCATTCCGTGCTCTCCTGCCCTGCGAGTGAACTGTCGGCTCCGGCGGGACCGGTCGACGACCGAAGGCTCTCGCTCCCCTGCGTCGACGGGCTGTCCTGACCGGTCGGCACCCCAGGCTCGTCACCTGTGGTTGCCGTGGAGTCTACGGCTTGCGCGTAGAAGAGTCGTTGGATTCCGTCCCCTGGCAGGGAGAGCTTGCTCTGGGAGATCCGGCTGGACTGGATCCCCCACTTCGAGCTGAGGATGCTGAGGTATCCCGGGGCGTCGGAGCGGGCGAACTCGGTCTCGAGCGTCGCCGGGTCTCCGATCGCCTCGACGCGGTACGGCCCGATCAAGGGCTGCAGGTCCACGAGGATCGCCTCGCCCGCGCTACGGATCGCACTGAGCGGCGTCAGCCGCTGCCCGTTGATCGCGATGGCCTCCGCACCCGACGCCCACAGGGCGTTGACCACCCGCTGGAGGTCGCTGTCCTGGACCTTCTCGTTGAGCGACTGGTCGTCCGCCCCCACGCCCGCCGGGGCGTCCTGGAGCGTGAGGACCAGGCCGGGCCCCGTGACGGCAAGGGACCCGCTCGCGACGCCGTCGATCTGGAGAGTCTCCAGGAGTGCGGGGTCCACGTCGGCGAGAGCCTCGGTCTGCAGGGTCTCGATCTCGTCGCTCACGGCGGTGGCCTGCGCCGACAGCGCGTCGACCTGCTCGCGCCGGTCGAGGATCTCCTTCTCGAGGACCTTGCGCGCCTCGATCGCCGCGCCCTGAGGTGCACGCAGGTCGATCGTCGCCGCCGCGGTGACGAACCCGAGGGCGACCGCCAGCACCGCGACGAAGACCCACGTCCCGGTCCGGCGAGGCGGCTCCTGGCCCGTGGTGCGTCGTGCGGCGGCTTCCGCGTAGCCCGGGTCCAGGGGCCGGTCCATGACCTCGGTGAGCAGGGTCATGGAGGCGTCGAGAGGCGGTCGCCTGTGCCGGGATGCGGAGGTCGCCTCGTTGCGGGTGTCGTGGGTCATCCTGCGGCCGTGTCCTGGGTGTCGGGGCGGTTCGCCCGGTCGTCCGTGGGGACGGCGTGACCGGAGACGAGCTGGCGGGTCTGACGGATGTACTGGATCCCGGCGAGCCAGTAGAGGCCGATGCCCCAGCCGGTGAAGGCCCAGCCGATGATGGAGGCGGCCGCCCCGAGGGCGCCGGGGGCCTCCGCCAGGAGAAGGAGGGGGAACGCGTAGAGCAGGGCGAACGTGGCGGCCTTGCCCACGAAGCTCACCGGGAGCGGGCCGTACCCGTGGCGGGTCAGGACGGGAAGCAGGCACAGGAGCGTGAGGTCACGCAGCAGGATGACGACGAGGACCCACAGGGGGACGACGTCTCGCCACGCGAGGCCGACCAGCGTCACGAGGATGAAGAGCCGGTCGGCTGCGGGGTCGAGCATCTGCCCGAGCTTGGTGACCTGGTCGAGACGCCGGGCGAGCACGCCGTCGAGCCAGTCGGACGCCCCCGAGACCGCGAGGACCGCGAGCGCCCACTCGTCCTGTCCCTGGACGATGAGGACGGCGAAGACGGGGACGAGGGCGAGCCGGAGGAGGCTGATGGTGTTGGGGATCGTGAGGATTCGTGAGCTGACCTCTTGATCTGCTGTCACGCCCACCGCCCGTTGCTCACTGCGTCCTGTGTGTCCTGTCCGTCTTCATCCTACGGTGGGCCATCCTAGGGCTGGGCGGGGCGTCGTGGGCGGGATGGTGCCCGTGTCGGGTGGTGACGTGTCTGCTGGGGCGGGTGACGTCGTCGGGCGGGGTGGGGTGCGCCGGGCCTTGTGTTGGACGTCACCGGGTCCCGGTTCTCCGCCCTGGGTGGGTGTCGCGTAGAGTAGGGGCACAATCTGGAGTTCGTCGCTGTTCCCGCGTGTTCGTGTGAGTGTGGCCTGCCGCTGTTTCTGCGCGGGCGAGTCACCGGTGTGTGTTCGGGAGTGCGGCCAGTGGAGAGCCGACTTGGCAACCACGCGTAACTCCCACCCTCAGCGAAACGGTTGAACACATCTCTATGTCTCTTGACACCTCTGCGCCCACGCACGCCCTCGACCTGGTCGAGACCGCCCAGACGCCGGCTCCTGCCGAGCAGTCGGGCCCCACGTTCGCGGACCTGGGTCTGCCGACGAACATCCTCAAGGCCGTGACGGACCTCGGCTTCACGATCCCCTCCGCCATCCAGGAGCGTGCGATCCCTGCACTGCTCTCCGGGCGTGACATCACGGGTGTCGCCCAGACGGGTACGGGCAAGACCGCTGCGTTCGGTCTGCCGATGCTCGCGGCGATCGACCCGAACCTGGGCCGTGTCCAGGGTCTGGTCCTCGCCCCGACGCGCGAGCTCGCGATGCAGGTGGCCGAGGCCATCGAGACCTTCGCCAAGCACGTGCCCGGCATCGAGGTCGTCGCGGTCTACGGCGGTTCCCCCTACCAGCCTCAGCAGCGCGCGCTGCAGCGTGGTGCCCAGATCGTCGTCGGGACCCCCGGCCGTGTGATGGACCACCTGGAGCGTCGCAGCCTCGTGCTCGACGACATCCGTTACCTGGTCCTGGACGAGGCCGACGAGATGCTGCGCATGGGCTTCGCGGAGGACGTCGAGAAGATCTTCGGTCAGGCTCCGCGCGAGCGTCAGGTCGCGCTGTTCTCCGCGACCATGCCGGCCCCGATCCGTCGCGTGGCTGCCCAGCACCTGAACGACCCGGTCGAGATCGCGGTCACCCGTCAGTCCTCGACGGTGACGTCGGTGCGCCAGACGTACTCGGTGGTGCCGTTCCGTCACAAGACCGGTGCCCTGGTGCGCGTGCTCGCGACGTCGGACGCCGACGCGGCGATCGTCTTCACCCGGACGCGTGGCGCGGCCGAGGAGGTCGGTTCGGCTCTCGTCGAGCGTGGCATCTCGGCGGCGACGATCTCGGGTGACGTGGCGCAGAAGGACCGCGAGAAGATCGTCGAGCGTCTGCGCTCGGGTGCCCTGGACGTGCTGGTCGCGACGGACGTCGCGGCGCGTGGCCTGGACGTGGACCGTATCGGTCTGGTCGTGAACTTCGACCTGCCGGGTGAGCCCGAGGCCTACGTGCACCGCATCGGCCGTACGGGCCGTGCCGGTCGTACGGGCGAGGCCCTGAGCTTCGTGACGCCGGGCGAGCGCAACCGCCTGAAGTTCATCGAGAAGACGATCCGTGCGAGCCTCGAAGAGGTCGACGTGCCCTCCCCCGCGGACGTCTCCGCGCACAAGGCGCGTCGCATCCTCGGTCAGGTCGCGGAGCGTCAGGCTGCCGGTCGTCTGTCGATGTACCGCGACCTGGTCGCGGCGTACGTCGCCGAGTCGGACGTGGACCCGATCGACCTGGCAGCGACCCTGGTTGCCCTGTCGGTCGGTGACGACGGCCCCAAGGCCCGCGAGGAGCAGGAGCTCTTCGAGGCGCAGCGCGCCGAGGCCAAGAACGCCCGCCGTGAGCGCGAGTCGCGTCCGTACGGCGAGCGTGACTCGCGTGGTCCCCGTGAGGGTGGCCGTGGCGGCGAGCGCGGTATCCGTCGTGACGCCGTGGGGACCCGCTACCGTCTGGCGGTCGGGCACACGCACGGCGCCCAGCCGTCCGGGATCGTCGGCGCCCTGACGAACGAGGGTGGCCTCAACGGCAAGGACCTGGGCAAGATCGACATCTTCCCGAGCTTCTCCCTCGTGGACATCGCGACCCCGCTCGACTCCGCGACGATCGACCGCATCTCGCGGGCCCGTGTCGCGGGCAAGTCGCTGCGCATCCAGGTCGACCAGGGTGCCCCGCAGGGTGCCCGTGCTCCCCGTACCGGTGGTTCGGCGCCTCGCTCGGGCGGTTACGCCGGCGGGCACTCGGGTCACGGCCCGGCCGGTCGCTACGACGAGCGCTCCGAGCGCGGCGGCGAGCGCAAGGCTCCCCGTTACCGCACGGGTGAGCGCTGATCGCTTCGCGGGCCTGATCTCAGGCCGCTGAGCACGACGTGAGGGCCTCCGGAACCGTCAGGTTCCGGGGGCCCTCACGCGTCTCACGACGTCGTCCTGGCGGGCGCGCCCCGTGACGGTGGTGCGGCCAGGTGCCGAGCCTGGTCGAGCCACGCGGCCCGTTGCTGCGGGGTGGACCCGCCCAGCGGGCTCGCGAGGAGTCGCTCGACGACGGCGTCGCCGAGGTAGGCGCCCACGCAGCGCTCCCAGACGGCCGCGAGCGGGTCCCCGGGGACCGACGGCGTCGCGTCAGTCCTCGTGCGCCTCGCCCAGGGCCGCGACCAGGGCCGCCAGGCGGGCCGCCTCGCTCTCGCTGCGTCGCGCCCCGTCCGCCCGCTGGATGCCCATGACCGCGAGCGCCTTGCCGTCCGAGAGGTCCAGGCGCACCCAGGGGTCGCCGGGGCCGAAGCGCACCGAGAGGACCTCTGCCCATTCGAGGTGGCGGGTGAAGAGGATGTTGTGGACCGTGAGGTGCTCGGGGGTGACGGTGGCCCGGACCTGTCCCAGGCGCCACAGGACGAGTGCGCAGAAGGCCCCGACGCCGATGGTGGCGGCCTTGTTCCATCCGGAGTCGGTCCCGGGGCCGGTCGCGACGAGGGCGACGAAGGTGCACCCGGCGAGGATCACGACGGCGGCGGTGTAGGCGACGGCGGTGCCCCAGCGGGGCCGGAAGGGGGCGTAGGGGTCGCCGGGCAGTTCCCCGGGTGGTGGTGCGACGTAGCTGCTCACGTCTTCATCCTCCCCCGTGCGTGGTGCCGGGTCGACGGCGTGGTCTGCGGGGGGTGTGGCCGCGGCTCGTCCTGGTGCTGGGCGCGGGCTGCTGGGTCCGGGTGTCCCGGGGGCGACGCTGCCCGGTGACCCTGCGCGCCGGGCGGAGGGTCACCGGGCAGCGTCACCGGGTGGAGGGGCTGGGGGGCCTCAGAGGCGGCAGGCGTGGATCGAGGTGACCAGGATCGCGCGGGCACCGACCTCGTAGAGGGCGTCCATGAGCTTGTTCGTCTGGTCGCGGCGCACCATGGCGCGCACGGCCGCCCAGTCGCGGTCGTGCAGCGGGGACACGGTCGGGGACTCCAGGCCGGGCGTGAGGGCGACGGCAGCCTCCACCAGGTGCGCGGGCACGTCGTAGTCCATGAGGACGTACTGGCGGGCCGTGAGGACGCCCAGGAGGCGGCGGGTGAGGGTCTCGAGGCCCGTGGAGACGGCGTCGTCGGTCACCGAGGCGGGGCGGATGAGGACGGCCTCGGACTTCAGGATGGGGTCGCCGAAGACCTCCAGGCCGGCCCCGCGCAGGGTCGTGCCCGTGGACACGACGTCCGCGACGACGTCGGCGATGCCGAGCTGGACGGCGGACTCGACCGCACCGTCCAGGTGCACCACGGAGGCCGTGACGCCGTGGGCGCGCAGGTGGTTCTCCACCAGGACCTCGTAGGAGGTGGCCACGCGCAGTCCCTCGACCTGGTCGAGGGACGTGATGGTGCCCACGGGGGCCGCGTACCGGAACGTGGAGCCGGCGAAGCCGAGCTGCATGTGCTCGACGGCCGCTGCGCCGGAGTCGAGCAGCAGGTCGCGGCCGGTGATGCCGGCGTCGACCGTGCCGGTGCCGACGTACACCGCGATGTCGCGGGGGCGCAGGAAGAAGAACTCGACGTCGTTGTCCGGGTCCGCGAGCACGAGCTCGCGGGTGTCGCGGCGCTGGCGGTAGCCGGCCTCACGGAGCATGTCGACGGCGGGCTCGGACAGGGAGCCCTTGTTGGGGACGGCGATGCGGAGCACGAGATCCTCGCGTTTCTGGAGGGTTCAGGGGGAATGATCTGGGTCGTCGACCACGACGAGCGCGGCCGGCGGACGAGCGGGACTGCGGGGGACGGCGGACAAGCGTGAGGGAAGCGACCCGGGTGCCTGGGCTCCCGTGCGCCTCCCCCTGGACCCGGACCTGGCCGGGTTCACAGATGCTTGTACACGTCCTGCAGGGTCAGGCCCTTGGCCAGGAGCAGCACCTGTACGTGGTACAGGAGCTGGGAGATCTCCTCGGCCGTCTTGTCGTCGCCCTCGTACTCGGCCGCCATCCACACCTCGGCGGCCTCCTCGACGATCTTCTTCCCGATCGCATGGACACCGGCATCCAGCTCCGCGACCGTGCCGGAACCGGCGGGTCGGGTGGTGGCCTTCTCGGTGAGCTCGGCGAACAGCCCTTCGAACGTCTTCACCCGACAAGGGTAGTCGCCCGGTGACCGGTGGGCCGAACCGTCCCGCCCACCGGTCACCGGGCTCCCTGCGGCCCCTACAGGTCGCGCAGCGCCACGACGGTCGCGATGGCGGCCTCGACGGCCTCCGCGCCCTTGTCCTCGCGCGAGCCGGGCAGCCCGGCACGGTCCAGGGCCTGCTGCTCGTCGTCGCACGTGAGGACCCCGAACCCGACCGGGACCCCGGTGCGCACCGAGACGTCGGTCAGCCCCGTGGTCGCGGCCGAGCACACGTACTCGAAGTGCGGGGTCCCCCCGCGGATCACGACGCCGAGCGCGACGACCGCGTCCGCGCCGTGCTCGGCCGCCCGCACCGCCGCGACGGGCAGCTCGAACGAGCCGGGGACCCGGACCACCCGCACGTGCGTGACGTTCGCGGCCGCGAGCGCCCGGTGGGCCCCGGCGAGGAGGCCGTCCATGACCTCGGTGTGCCAGCTGGCGGCGACCACGGTGACCCGCAGCCCGGTGCCGTCGACGGTGATCTGGGGTGCTCCTGCGCCGCTCATCGGTCGCTCTCCTCGGTGGTGGTGGGGTGTTCTGGGGTGATGGTGCGCTCGGGGGTGACCTCGACGGTGTCCAGGAGGTGGCCCATGGCGACCTTCTTGGTCATGAGGTACCCGTGGTTGTGCTCGCCGTGCCCGACCTCGAGCCGGTGGGCGTCGACGACGTCGATGCCGTGGGCTGCGAGCCCGGTGACCTTGGCGGGGTTGTTCGTGAGCAGGGTGATGCGTTCGAGGCCGAGGTCGTGCAGGATCGCGGCCGCGGCGCCGTACTCGCGCCGGTCCACGGGCCACCCGAGCTCGAGGTTGGCCTGGACGGTGTCGAACCCGGCGTCCTGGAGCTCGTAGGCGCCGATCTTGGCGAGCAAGCCGATGCCCCGGCCCTCGTGCCCGCGCAGGTAGACGACGGCTCCTCCCTGGGCGGCGACGCGTTCCATGGAGGCCTGGAGCTGGGGGCCGCAGTCGCAGCGCAGCGACCCGAACGCGTCACCGGTCAGGCACTCGGAGTGGACGCGCACGAGCGGTGCGGCCGGGGCGTCGGGCCCGGGGTCGACGGCGCCCCCTCCCCCGGCGGGCACGGCCAGGGGGACCAGGGCCACGTGCTCGGCGCCGGTGCGCAGGTCGCGGTAGCCGTGGACGCGGAAGTGTCCGTGCGCGGTGGGCAGGTCGGCGACGCTCGTGGCCTGCACGCGGGGCGCGGTCGTGGGCTCTGCGCTCTGCTCGGGCACGACGGGGTCGTGCTCGCGGCGCCAGGCGATGAGGTCCGCGATGGTGATCAGGACCAGGCCGGCCTCCGCGGCGGCGTGCGCGGCGTCGTCGAGCCGCATCATGGTGCCGTCGTCGTTGACGAGCTCGGCGATGCCCCCGACCTCGCCCGCGCCGGCCAGGCGGACCAGGTCGACCGCGGCCTCGGTGTGCCCGGCGCGGTGCAGGACCCCGCCCGGGACGGCGCGCAGGGGCAGGACGTGCCCGGGGCGGATGAGGTCGCCCGCACCCGAGGCGGGGTCGGCCAGGACGCGCAGGGTGCGGGCGCGGTCGGCGGCGGAGATGCCCGTGGTCACGCCCGTCGCGGCGTCCACGGTCACGGTGTAGGCGGTGCGCCGCGGGTCCTGGCTGTGCGGGACCATGAGCGGCAGGTCCAGGGCGTCGGCGCGGGCGGCCGGCATGGGGGCGCACAGGTAGCCCGAGGAGTGCCGGATGGTCCAGGCCACCCACTCGGGGGTCACGGTGCGGGCCGCGAAGACCACGTCGGCCTCGTTCTCGCGGTCCGGGGAGTCCGCGACGAGGACGGGGCGGCCCGCGCGGATCGCGTCGAGGGCTTCCTCGACGGTGCCGGTGCGCACGTGCCCCGGGTGCTCGGGCGCGTCGTGGGAGGCGCCCTGGGGGTGCTCGGCGCCGGGCAGGGTGGTCATCGCTGGCCTCGTTCCTGGGTCGTGCCCGTGCCGTGGGCGTCGTCCGGGCCGGTGGTGGCCGCGAGCGCCGCGGCTGGGGGTGCGGGCTCGCCGGTCGCCCCCCCGGGGGCGATCCCTGCCAGGAGGAGCCGTTCGACGTACTTCGCGATGACGTCGACCTCGAGGTTGACGCGGTCGCCGGGGACCAGGGAGCCGAGGGTCGTCGCGGCGAGCGTGGTCGGGACGAGGGAGACGCCGAACGTGGCGTCGTGCACGTGCGTCACCGTGAGGGAGATGCCGCTGACCGTGATCGAGCCCTTCTCGGCGACGTAGCGGGTCAGGGCCGGGGGGGCGGACAGGACCAGGTCGTCCCACCGGTCCCCGGGTGTGCGGCTGACCAGGGTGCCGACGCCGTCGACGTGGCCCTGCACGATGTGCCCGCCCAGGCGGGTGTCGGCCCGTACGGCACGTTCGAGGTTCACGGCGGACCCGGCCCGCAGGTCGCCCAGCGCGGTGCGACGCAGGGACTCGGGCATGACGTCGGCCGTGAACGTCCCGTCCGGGCCGAGGCCCGTGACGGTCAGGCACACCCCGTCGACCGCGATCGAGTCCCCCGGGTGGGCGTCCGAGGTGGCGAGGGGCCCGTGCACGGTCAGCACGGCGTCGGACTCCTCACCCCCTGGGAACGCGACCTCGCGGACGGTGCCGATCTCTTCGACGATTCCGGTGAACATCACTTCTCCTGTTCGGGGGTGGTGCGGTGGGTGGGGCGCAGGGAGCCGGGGGCGGTGCGGGCCACGACCAGGACGTCCTCGCCCAGGCGGCGCACGTCGTGCGTGACGAGGCGCGGCGCGTCCGCGAGGGTGGTCACGCCCAGGTCGCCCACGGCGCCCCGGCCCGCCCCGAGCAGCACGGGGGCGAGGTAGGCGTGGACCTCGTCGACGACGCCGGCCGCCAGGAAGGCGGTCGCCAGGTCCGGGCCGCCCTCGACCAGGACGTGGCGCACCTCGCGCGCGGCGAGGTCGGCCAGGACCGCGTGGACGTCACGCGTGCGCAGGTGCAGCACGGGCCCGCCGCCGTCGGAGGTCCATGCGCCCGCGGGCGCGAGCCGCACGTGCGGGGGGAGGTCGCGCAGCCCGACGACGACCCGCACCGGCTGGTGCTCGGCGAGCCCGGGTCCCGGCCCGGCCACGTCACCCGTGCGGGCTGTGAGCGAGGGGTCGTCCGCGACGACCGTGCCCGTGCCCACGACGATCGCGTCGACCTGTGCCCGCACCCGGTGGGCGTGCTCGCGCGCCGCGGGCCCGGTGATCCACTGCGAGGTGCCGTCCGGGGCCGCCACGCGCCCGTCGAGGGTCGAGGCGAGCTTGAGGGTCACGTACGGGCTCCCGCGGCGCACGGCGACCAGCCAGGGGCCCAGGAGGGCCTCCCCCTCGGCCTCGCGCAGCCCTGCGGCGACGCGCACCCCCGCACCGCGCAGGCGCTCGCCTCCCCCGCGGGCCACGGGGTCGGGGTCGGCCACGGCGTAGACGACCTCGGTCACTCCCGCGTCCAGCAGCGCCTGCGTGCACGGCCCGGTGCGGCCCGTGTGGTCGCAGGGTTCGAGCGTCACCACGGCCGTCGCGCCGCGCACGTCCACGCCGCGCTCACGGGCGTCGGCCAGTGCCGCGGCCTCGGCGTGCGCCGTCCCGGCACCACGGTGGAAGCCCTCGGCGAGCACGGCCCGGGGCGAGGCGTCCACGGGGCCGGGGGCGGCGCCGTCGGGCAGGGAGCCCAGCGGGCGCGGCCGCGGGGCCAGCAGGACGCAGCCCACGCGCGGGTTGGGGCCGTGCGCGGGGCCGCGAGCGCCCAGCTCGAGCGCGCGCACCATCGCGGCGTCGACCGTCAGTGTGGGCCTGGCGCCCATGGGTCCTCCTCCCGGTGAGCACGATGCTCCGGGGTGAGGGGTGGGCGACGTCACGGGACCCGAGGGTCCACGGACGTCACGACACCACGGCACAGGGCTCCGCCCCGCGCCGCCACGTACTTCCTCCCATCCGGACTTTCACCGTCGGTCCTGGAGTTCCACCAGGTCAACCACGCCGAGGCGTGGGTCGCGGACTGTCACCGCCGGCTCGGAATTGCACCGACCCCGGAGCACGTGTGTGCGTACTGCTCGATCTCTGTCGTCGAGCCCGGGCCTCGCGCACCGAGGGTGCGCGTCGCGCCCGGGTTCTCGTCCTTCCCAGCATGCCACACGGGGCCGTGCGCACGGTGCGGGCCGCCCGCGGGCTGGGACGACGTGACGGGTCAGTGCGCGTGCTGGTCCGCGAGCGCCCGCAGGGCCGCGATCTCCTCGGGGACGTTCTCCGCCCCGTACACGGCGGAGCCCGCGACGAACACGTTGGCACCGGCCTCGGCCGCGCGCTCGATCGTGGCGCGCGAGATGCCGCCGTCGACCTGGACCCAGACGTCGAGCCCGGCCTCGGACACGGCGTCGCGGATGCGGCGGATCTTGGGCAGCGTGCCCTCGATGAAGGACTGACCGCCGAACCCGGGCTCGACCGTCATGACCAGGAGCATGTCGAACTCGGGCAGCAGGTCCAGGAACGGCTCGACCGACGTCGCGGGGCGCAGCGCGAGGCCCGCGCGCGAGCCCTGGCGGCGCAGCTCGCGCGCCAGGCGCACGGGGGCGGTGGCGGCCTCGGCGTGGAACGTCACGGACGCGGCGCCCGCCTCTGCGTAGCCGGGGGCCCAGCGGTCGGGGTCGGCGATCATGAGGTGCGCGTCGAGCGGCACCGGGGACACCTGGGCCAGGCGCTCGAAGATCGGCAGCCCCAGGGTCAGGTTGGGCACGAAGTGGTTGTCCATCACGTCGACGTGCGCGTAGTCGGCGCTCGAGATCGCGCCCAGGTCGCGCTCGAGGTTCGCGAAGTCGGCGGACAGGATGCTGGGGGCGATGAGTGCGGACATGGTCACCAGCCTAGAGGGCGCCCCCGGCCCGTGCGCAGACGCGAGGAGGGCCGGGCGGGGTGGCCTTCACCACCCGGCCCGGCCCCTGGCCGAGGCGTCTCAGGCCCGACGGCGCAGCAGCGTCAGGTGCATCGCGTCCGTCCCGTGGACGTGGGGCCACAGCTGCACGTCGGTGCGGTCCGCGAGGGGGATGTCGTCCCCGGCGACCTGCCGCACGGCCGCGGCCGCGTCGAGGACCTCGACGTCGTCGCGCCCGGCCAGGACGTCCTTGACGACGAGCTGGGTCTCCGCCAGGTGCGGGGAGCACGTGACGTACCCGACGACGCCGCCGGGGCGCACGGCGTCCAGGGCCGAGCCCAGGAGCTCGCGCTGCAGCGTCGTGAGGGTCGCGATGTCCCCGGGGGTGCGGCGCCAGCGCGACTCGGGGCGCCGGCGCAAGGCCCCCAGGCCGGTGCAGGGCGCGTCGACGAGCACACGGTCGTACGCGCCGGGCTCCTCGACCCCGACCCGGCGTCCGTCGCCCACCTGGACGCGCTCCACGGCGTCCGCGGGCACGGCCGCGAGCGCCTGCTCGACCAGTCGTGCCCGGTGGGGGGCGACCTCGTTCGCGACGATGCGCGCGCCCTGCTCGCCCGCGAGGGACGCCAGGAGCGCGGCCTTGCCGCCCGGGCCCGCGCACAGGTCGAGCCAGCGCTCGTCGGGGTTCTGCCCGGCGGTGGTGGCGCCCCCTGCGTCCCCTGCGGGCGCTGCGAGCGCTGCGGGCGTGGTGGGCGTGGTGGGCGTGGCCGCGAACGCGAGCGTCACGAGCTGGCTGCCCTCGTCCTGGACCCCGGCGGCGCCGTACCGGACCGCGGGGATCGCCGCCGGGTCGGAGCCGGACAGGACCAGCGCCGTGGGCGCCCACCGTCCCGGCGTGGTCGTGGCGTCGCCGCGCACGTCGTGCGCGACCTCCCCGGCGAGGCGCTCGCGGCTGACCAGGCCCGGACGGGCGACCAGGGTCACGCGCGGCGCCGTGTTGTCCGCCTCGAGGAGCTCGGCGAGGTCGTCGGCCGAGCGTCCCGTGCCGACCAGGGCCTCACGCATCGCGCGCGCGATCCACACCGGGTGGGACTGGGTGGTCGCGAGGCGCGTGACGTCGTCGGGCGCGTCCTCGGTGATGACCTCGAGCCACTCCTCGAGGGTCGAGCGGGAGATCTTGCGCAGGACCGCGTTGACGAACTGGGCGCTGCCGGCCCCGGCACGGGCGCGGGCCAGGCCCACGGTCTCCGAGACCGCGGCGTGCTGGGCCACGCGCATGCCCAGGAGCTGGTGGGCGCCCAGGCGCAGCAGGTCGAGCACGTTCGGGTCGACCTGGTCCAGGGGGCGGTCGACGCACCGGGCGATGATCGCGTCGTAGCGCCCGCGCAGGCGCAGCGTGCCGTACGCGAGCTCGGTCGCGAACGCCGCGTCGCGCCCACGGATGCCGCGGGCGCGCAGCAGCGGGGGCAGGACGAGGTTCGCGTACGCGTCGGAGCCGGCGACCTCCTGCAGGACGTCGAACGCGACGTTGCGCGCCGGGTCGGCGCCCTTGGCGCGCTGGGAGGGCGCCGCCTCGGAGCGCTGACCGGCCCCCCGGGCGCGGGCCGCCCCACGCTCACGTCCGCGCGCGTCACGGCGGTCACCGCGGTCACGGCCACCGTGCCCGCCGTGCGTGCCGTCCTGCCCGGGGGTGCCGCCGGTACGTGCGTCGCCGCTCATGCCTGGTCCTTCGTCTCGTCAGGGGTGCCCAGGACGACGTGCTCGCCCAGGCGGGCGCCGCGGGCCCAGTCGGTCGCGGCCATGTGCTTCTTGCCCACGGGAGCCACCTCGCCCAGCGCGACGGCGTGCGTGCCCGTGCCCACGAGGACCTCGCGCTTCGCGGCGCGCAGCTCACCCGGGGCCAGGTCGGTCACGTCGGGGCGCGGGACCACGGGGCCCAGACCCAGCCGGGCGCCGTCGGGCAGCGTGGTCCAGGCACCGGGGGCGGGCGTGCAGCCGCGCACCTGACGGTCGATCGCGAGCGCGGGGCGGGCCCAGCGCACGTGCGCGTCCTCGGGCGTGAGCTTCGCGGCCGTGCTGACGCCCTCGGCGGGCTGGAGGACGGGGGACGCGGCGCCGTCCTCGATCGCGTCCAGGGTCGCGACGAGCAGCCCGGCCCCCGAGGTCGCGAGGCGACCCAGGAGGTCACCTGCCGTGTCGCGGGGACGGATGGTCTCGGTCATCGTGCCCAGCACGGGCCCCGAGTCCAGGCCCTCCTCGATGAGGAACGTCGTGGCGCCCGTGACCTCGTCGCCCGCGATGATCGCGCGCTGCACGGGGGCCGCGCCGCGCCAGGCGGGCAGGACCGAGAAGTGCAGGTTGACCCAGCCGAGACGCGGCACGTCGAGGACCTCGCGGCGCAGGATCTCGCCGTACGCCACGACGGGCGCGCAGTCGATCTCGAGCGCGCGCAGCCGGGCCACGAACTCCTCGCCGCGCGGGCGGTCGGTGATGACCGGGATCCCGGCCTCCTCCGCACGCACGCGCACGGGGCTCGGGGTCAGCCTCCGGCCGCGGCCCGAGGGCGCGTCGGCGCGGGTGAGGACGGCGACCACCTCGTGCCGGGAGTCGATCAGGGCATCGAGGGCCGGGACGGCCACGTCCGGGGTTCCGGCGAAGAGCACACGCATGAGGCGAGTCTAGGTGGTGCGCCCCTCCCGGCCCGCGCCGGGCCGGGCCTGCGGCGCTCCCCCGGGCAGGCGGCGACCGGCGCCCGCTCAGGCCTCGCGGACCCCGACGCCCAGCTCCCGCAGCCGCGCGCGCAGGCCCGCGGCGTCCTCGAAGCGCAGCGTCCGGAAACCCAGGGCCTGCGCGGCGGTGACGTTCGCCACGGAGTCGTCGACGAAGAGGGTGCGCGCCGGGTCCAGGTCGAAGCGTCCGGTCGCGACCTCGAAGATGCGCGGGTCCGGCTTGACGAGCCCCACGCGCCCGGAGACCAGCACGTCCTCCATGAGCCCGACCGCCGGGGCCGCTGGCTCGGCCTCGTGGAACATCTCCGCGGACCAGTTCGTCAGCCCGTACAGCCGCACCCCGAGGTCGCGCAGCTCGCGCACGACCTCCTCGGTGCCGGGCACGGGGCCCACGAGGCTCGCCGCGAAGTTCTCGGTGTACACGTCGAGCGTGCTCACGTGCTCGGGGTGGTGCTCGGCGACCTCGCGGCGTGCGTCGGCCCAGGACCGACCCGCGTCCTGGCGCGCGTTGAACGTCGGGAAGTCGACCGCCTCGAAGAAGGCCTCGACGTCGGTACGGTCCATGCGTCCCGCGTACGCGGCGTACGGGTCCCAGGCCACCAGGACGTTGCCGAAGTCGAACAGCACGGTGTCGACCACCGGGCTCGCGGGAGGGGTCGGGGACGGGACGGTGCTCACAGCATCTCCTTGGGGTCGAGCTGGACGCGGACGCTCCCACCCTCGCGCTTCGCGGACCGTACCGCCAGGGAGGCCGAGAGCTCGCGCGCGAGGAGGCGTCCCTCGCGCAGCGGCACGCGCACGATCGTGCGCACGGGAGGTTGCAGCGACGGGTCGCGGCCGGCACCGCCGCGTGCGGGCCGGCCGACGGCCTCGGGGACCTCGACGGGTCCCAGGGTCGTCGAGGCGTCGGCGAGACCCACCCGGGCCACGACGGCCTCCACGGCCTGGCGGTCGCCCGTGACGGCCGCGACCCGCACAGCGGGCGGCAGGTCGAGCTCGCGACGCTCGGCGAGCTCACGGTCCGCGAACCCGGCCGGGTCCCAGCGCACCAGGGCGTTGGTGGGCCCGGGTGCCGCGTCCCCCACGAGGAGCACCTGCCCGCCCTCGCGGGCCGAGCGCACCAGGCCCGCGGCCGCGAGCCAGCGGTGCAGGGCGTCCTGGGCCACGGCGAGGCCCACGTGCGCGGTGCTCAGCGCGGCGTCGAGCAGCAGGGCGGCGGCGTAGCCGCCCTCCGCGACGGGCTCCGCGCCCGGGGTCGCGACGATCACGGCCGGACGCGGCCCGACGACGGAGATCACCCCGCCCGGTGCGCTCGCCCCCGACACGCGCACCGCGACGCCCGGGAACGCCCGGCCCAGCTCCTCGGCGGTGCGCCCCGACCCGACCCGCACCGAGCGCAGGCCCGTCCAGTGGCACTCGTCGCAGGACCACGCCCCGGCCAGGGCCCCGCACCACGCGCACTGCGGCGGTGCGCCCGGCCCGGGAAGCATGAGCGGCCCGTGGCACGTGCCGCAGTGCGCTGCCGTCCGGCAGCGTGCGCACGCCACGACGGGCAGGTAGCCCGCGCGCGGGACCTGCACCAGCACCGGCCCGGACGCCAGGGCGTCGCGCACGGCCCGCCACGCGGCGCTCGGCAGGCGGGCCGCGGCCGCCGCGCCCTCCGCCGCGAGCTCGACCGACGTCAGGGCCCGCACCCGGGGGGCGCGGGCGCGCAGCACCTCGCGCGGTGCGGCCACCTCCCGGGCCCAGCCCGACTCGAGCAGCGCCTGCGCCTGGACGGTGCGGCTGACCGAGCCGAGCAGGAACGCGGCCCCCTCCAGCTCGCTGCGCAGCGCGAGGACCTCGCGGGCGTGCGGGTAGGGCGAGCGGGGCTCGGCGAGGGTCTCCTCGCCGTCGTTCCAGCACGCGACCAGGCCCAGGTCCTGGACCGGTGCGAACGCCGCCGCCCGGGTGCCGATCACGATCCGTACCTCGCCCCGCAGCGCCGCGAGGAAGCTGCGGTACCGCGGGGAGGGGCCCTCGTCCGCGGTGAGGCGCACGAACTGCCCGGTGCGGCGCGCGGTGTGCGGGGCGTACCCGGCGAGCTCGAGGGCGCGCGCCATCTGGTCGACGTCGCGCGCGTCGGGCAGCACCACGAGCGCGCCCCGCCCGCCGGTGACCGTCGCACGCACGGCCTCGGCCAGGGCCAGGGCCCAGTGCTGCACGGCCTGCGCGGGGTCCTCGGGCTCCTTGTCCGCGGCGCCGGCGCGCGGTGCCTGGGCGGGGGCGCCCTCCGCGACCCGGCCCGGCAGGGCCGTCCAGACGGCGCGCGGCGCGGACCCGCCCACGAGGTGGTGCAGGAACGCTGCACCGCCGCGGTAGGGGGCCCACGCGGAGGGACGGGCGGGGTCCGGCGCGGGGGCGTGCTCGGCGACCGCCGCGGGAGGCGCCGCGTCACCGGGGGCGCCGGCGTCGGCCGCGCCCTGCACCTCGGTGGGGGCGTCGGCCTCCCCGCCCGACGGCGCCGCCTCGGCCCGGGCGTGCCGCGGCGGGATCGCGAGGCGCAGCACGTCCGAGAGCGTGCCCGCGTAGTGGTCGGCGACGGTGCGGCACAGCGCCGCGACCTGCGGCGTGAGGACCTGCTCGGCGGACACGAGCCGCTTGAGCGGCACGAGGCGCCCGTCGTGGTCGCTCGAGGCGGCCCGCGCCAGGACGTACCCGTCGACCTCCTGCGGGCCGAACCGTGCCTTGACCCGGACCCCGGGCTGTGCGCCGGCCGCCATCGAGGCCGGGACCAGGTAGTCGAACGTCTGGTCGAGGTGGTGCGGGACCAGGTCCAGCACCACCCGGGCCACCGGGAGGTCGGAGGCGATCTCGAGCGCCCCCACGGGGCGGGCCGTCCTGCCCGGCGCGCGTCCCGTGCGCGCCGGCGCCTGCGGGACGGGGATCAGCGTGAGCTGCTCCCCCGCGTCCTCGGGGGCGGCGTCCTGGCTGGTCATGGACCTATCTCAGCACGCGCCACCCACGCCGGGCGAACCCGTCGCGCGCGCGTCAGACGGCAGCCTGCAGCGCTGCCACGCGGTCGGTGCGCTCCCACGTGAAGTCGGGCAGCTCGCGCCCGAAGTGCCCGTAGGCCGCGGTCTGTGAGTAGATGGGCCGCAGCAGGTCGAGGTCGGCGATGATCGCCGCGGGGCGCAGGTCGAAGACCTCGTCGATGGCCGCACGGATGCGCTCGACCGGGACCGTCTCGGTGCCGAACGTCTCGACGTACAGGCCCACGGGGTGCGCCTTGCCGATCGCGTAGGCGACCTGGACCTCGCAGCGCCGTGCGAGGCCGGCCGCGACGACGTTCTTGGCGACCCAGCGGGTCGCGTACGCGGCCGAGCGGTCCACCTTGGACGGGTCCTTGCCGGAGAACGCGCCTCCGCCGTGACGGGCCATGCCGCCGTAGGTGTCGACGATGATCTTGCGGCCGGTCAGCCCGGCGTCGCCCTGGGGGCCGCCGATCACGAACTTGCCGGTCGGGTTCACGAGCAGGCGGTAGTCCGAGACGTCCAGGTCGAGGGCCTCGACGACCGGCGCCACGACGAGCTCGGCGACCTGCTCCCGCAGCCGCTCCTGGAGGACCTCCTCGTCGTGCTGCGTCGACAGGACCACTGTGTCGAGGCGGACCGCGCGGTCGCCGTCGTACCCGATGGTGACCTGCGTCTTGCCGTCGGGGCGCAGCCCGGGCAGCGAGCCGTCCTTGCGGACGAGCGCGAGGCGCTCGGCCAGGCGGTGCGCGAGGAAGATCGGCAGGGGCAGGAGCGTGGGCGTCTCGTCGCTCGCGTAGCCGAACATCAGGCCCTGGTCGCCGGCCCCCTGCGCGTCGAGCGGGTCGCGCGAGACGCTCGGGCCGGACGAGTCGTCGCGCTCCTCGAGGCTCTTGTCGACGCCCTGGGCGATGTCCGGGGACTGCTGGCCGATCGAGACCGAGACGCCGCACGAGTCGCCGTCGAACCCGATCGCGGACGACGTGTAGCCGATCCCCCGGACGACGTCGCGGATGATCTGCGGGATCTCGACGTACGCGTTGGTCGTGACCTCGCCCGCCACGTGGACCAGACCCGTGGTGACCATGGTCTCCACCGCGACACGCGACGTCGGGTCCTGCTCGAGGAGGGCGTCGAGGATCGCGTCGGAGATCTGGTCGCAGACCTTGTCGGGGTGGCCCTCCGTCACGGACTCGGACGTGAACAGGCGCAGGTCGTCAGAACTCATGGGATCCAGCGTACTGTCCCGCTAGGTGATACCCGGCATCCGACCACTGAGACGTGAAGGAGATCTCAGTGGGTGGGCGCCGCGGGTGGGGGCGAGACCTTGAGGACCGCGTCCCATACCGCGTCCGCGACCTCGCGCTTGGTGCCCTGGGCCTGGGCGACCGTCTCGCCCTGGGCGTCGACGATCGTGACCTCGTTGGTGTCCGTCCCGAAGCCCTTGCCGTGGCCGACCGGGTTGATCACCAGGAGGTCGGCCCCCTTGCGCCGCGCCTTGGCGCGGCCGTGGTGCCACACGTCGCCCGACGCGTCGCCCGTCTCGGCCGCGAAGCCGACGACGACCTGGCCGGGCCGGCCGCGGTCGCGGGCCAGCTCCGCGAGGATGTCGGGGTTCTCGACGAGCTCGATGGGGGCGGGCCCCTGGCCGGGGACCTTCTTGATCTTGGACGCGGGGGTGTGCGCGGGACGGAAGTCCGCGACCGCGGCGGTCATGACCACCACGTCCGCGTCGGGCGCGAGCGAGAGCATGGCCTCGCGCAGCTCGGCCGTGGAACCGACCGTCACGACGTCCTCGAGCCCGTCGAGCGGCTCGCTCAGGTTGGCCCCGACGAGCGTCACGCGCGCGCCGCGGTCCTGCGCCGCACGGGCCAGGGCGATGCCCTGCCGGCCGCTCGACCGGTTGCCGATGAACCGCACCGGGTCGATGGGCTCGCGCGTGCCGCCTGCCGAGACCACCACGCGCAGGTCCGACAGGTCCTGCGCGGCCTGCGGCTCGCCCGACCGGGCGGCGACCTCCAGCGCGACCCGGGCGATGTCCTCGGGCTCGGGCAGGCGGCCCGGTCCCGAGTCCTTGCCCGTCAGCCGTCCGCTCGCGGGCTCGATCACGTGCACCCCGCGCGAGCGCAGGGTCGCGACGTTCGCCACGGTCGCCGGGTGCTGCCACATCTCGGTGTGCATGGCCGGTGCCATGACGACCGGGCACGACACGGTCAGGAGCGTCGAGGTGAGCAGGTCGTCCGCACGACCGGCGGCCGCGCGCGCGAGGAGGTCCGCCGTGGCGGGGGCGACGATCACGAGGTCCGCGCCCTGGCCGAGCGCGACGTGCGCGACCTGCGGGACGTCGTCGAAGACCTCGGTGCTGACCTTCTCGCCCGAGAGGGCCTCGAACGTCGGCGCCCCGACGAACCGGAGCGCCGACTCCGTGGGGACCACGCGCACGCTGTGCCCCTGCTCACGCAGCAGCCGCAGCAGGAGCACGGCCTTGTAGGCCGCCACTCCCCCGCTGACCCCCAGCAGGATCCTCATCGTGAGATCCCTCTCCCCGCCCGGCACGCCAGGACCGCGGAGCCGCCCGCAGGCGGCCTCGCGGTCAGGAGGCCGGAGCCTCCACGGTCTCGATCGTGAGCAGGCCCTGGTTGATCTCGCGCATCGCGATCGACAGCGGCTTCTCCTGGTTGCGGGTCTCGACGAGCGGGCCCACGTTCTCCAGCAGGCCCTCGTTGAGCTGCGAGTAGTACGCGTTGATCTGACGGGCGCGCTTGGCCGCGTAGATCACGAGCGCGTACTTGGAGTCCGCGCGCTCGAGCAGGTCGTCGATGGGCGGGTCGGTGATGCCCTCGGGGGCAGCGATGGTTCCAGACACAGTCTCACTCCGTGAGTCAGGGGGGCCTGCAGCGGCTCGGACGGCCGTCCGCAGGTTGGATCAGAGGGGTTGCGCGCGCTCATGACGCACACGCCTGACGACCAGTCTACCGGGCAGGGACAAGTCGTCCCTGTTCCGGTCCCGGTGCGTCGGCGTGGACGACGTCACGCGACGGGCGTGAGCCCCATCGCCTCGACGAGCGCGTCGGTCGCCCGGTGCACCTCGTCGTTGACGATCACGACGTCGAACTCCGGCTCGGCGGCCAGCTCGACCCGGGCGGTGGCGAGCCGACGCTCGCGCTCCTCGGGCCCCTCGGTCCCGCGCCCGACGAGGCGGCGCTCGAGCTCCTCCCAGCTGGGCGGGGCGAGGAAGACGAACCGGGCCTCGGGCATGGACTCGCGCACCTGCCGCGCGCCCTGCAGGTCGATCTCGAGGAGCGCGGGGACCCCCGCCGCGAGCTTCTCCTCGACCGGACGGCGAGGGGTCCCGTACCGGTTGCGCCCGTGCACCACGGCCCACTCCAGCATCTCGCCCGCCTCGACCAGGCGGTCGAACTCCTCGCCGCTGATGAAGTGGTAGTGGACACCGTCCACCTCACCGGGGCGCGCGGGGCGGGTCGTCGCGGACACGGACAGCCACACCTGCGGGTAGCGTGCGCGGATGTCCGCCGACACGGTCCCCTTCCCGACGGCGGTGGGACCCGCCAGGACGGTCAGGCGGGCAGGGGTCGGTGGTGCGGCAGGCGCCGGGGCGGCCTGCTCGGCGGGCGAAGCGGAAATGTCAGCCAAACCTCTCGATGAGCGCCGCGGACTGGTGGGGTCCCAGCCCGCGGACACGACGTGTCTCGGCGATCCCGATCTCCTCCATGATCGCCCGGGCCTTCACCTTACCTACGCCGGGGAGCGACTCGAGCAGCGCGACGACGCGCAGCTTGCCGATCACGTCGTCCGTGCGACCCTGCTCGATGACCTCGGCGAGCGAGCCCTGGGAGTGCTTCAACCGGTTCTTGATCTCCGCGCGCACTCGACGGGCCTCGGCGGCCTTCTCGAGTGCCGCAGCGCGCTGCTCGGGGGTCAGGGATGGTAGTGCCACGCAAGTCACCTACTTGTCCTCAGACGGATGGGCCCACACGTGCACCGGGGTCGCCGACCGGGAATGCTGCCCCCGATGGCGACCTCGACACCCTCGAAACTAGCCACACCTGGCAGCTCCGGCAACGTTCACACGCCCTGAGCAGCGAACTTCCTCGCGATCTTCGCCCTGGTCGCAGGCCCGGCGCCGCACGCGTCGAGGTACCCGTCGATGCTCCCGAACTCCTCCTCGGCCAGCGCCCAGGCGTCCTGGAGGTACGCCGGCTCGACGCCCAGCAGGGGCGTGAGGGCGTCCTTGTCGAGGCCGGGGATCGGGGGGATCAGGGCCTCGAGCCCTTCGACGGCCGCACCGCTCGCGAGGTACTCGGCGAGCCTGTCCTGCGCGCCCACGCCGCACACGTGCTGGACGAGCGCGACGATCCACCCGGTCCGGTCCTTGCCCGCGGAGCAGTGCACGACGACCGCCCCGTCGGCGTCCGCGACGTCACCGAGCGCCTCCCCGACCGTCCGGCGGATGGTCGGGTCCGTGACGAACGTCGCATAGACGCCGTGCATCATGGCCCGCGCGAGCCCCTGCGGGTCCTCGGCACCGAGCAGGCGCCCGATCATCGCCGCGGTGTCCGCCGAGCGCTCCTCGTCGGCGTCCTCGCCGTGCGGCTCGCGGGGTGTCCCGGCCGGTCCGTCGGCCGTGCCCGCCGCCCGGAGCGCGTGCCCGACGCCGGCGCCCGGGTCCATCCGTCGGGCGCCCCCGGGCGTGGCCGCCGGGACCACGTCCTGCCCGTCGCGCTCGACCTCGTCCTGACCGCGCAGGTCGAGGTCGACGGTCACGCCGAGCGCCTCGAGGGCGGCCACGCCCTCCGGGGTCAGCTGCGACAGGCTCGCGGTGCGCACGAGCACCCCCGTCCGGAGAGGTTCGGTCGCACCGACCGGCACGGCCCGGCCCCCGACGTCGCGTGCGTTCCAGGTGCCGGGGATGTCGAGGACGCCAGGGGCCTGCGGCTCACCGGAGGCAAGGGAGGAAGTCATGGGTCGAGTCTGGCAGGCCGCCCGGCGCACGGCCCGACGGCCGCCGCGCCGAGACGCCGCGCCGAGACGCCACGAGGGCGCCCACCGGACAGGTGGACGCCCCCAGGGCATCGTGCGAGTGGTCGGGAGCCTCAGCCCCGCAGCGCCTCGACGGCCTCGCGAGAGGCCGCACGCGCCGCCGCGAGCAGAGCGCCGGCGTCCGGCCCGGCCGCCAGGACGCCCCGGGACGAGGACGCCAGCACCTGACGGCGCGCGTCACCGAAGACCGCGGCGAGCTCGGCAGCGCCCGCACCCTGCGCCCCGACCCCGGGTGCCAGGAGCGGCCCGTTGACGGCCGGGAGGTCGACCCCGGTGTTGCGCGCGGCGTCACCGATCGTGGCGCCCACGACCAGGCCGATCGACCCGAGCGGGGCCACGCCCGCGTTGAGCACCGCGGCCTCGGCCGCGATGCGCGCGGCGACCGACCGGACGTCGACCCCCGCACCCGTGCGGGCGTGCTGGACCTGCGCGCCCTCCGGGTTGGACGTCAGGCACAGCACGAACAGCCCGCGCCCCGTCTCGAGCGCCGCGTCCACGGCGGGCGTCAAGGACCCGAAGCCCAGGTACGGCGAGACCGTCAGGGCGTCGCCTGCGAGCGGCGAGCCGTCCCGCAGGTAGGCGTCCGCGTACCCGGCCATGGTCGACCCGATGTCCCCGCGCTTGGCGTCGACGATCGTCAGCGTCCCGGAAGGACCCGCCGCAGCAGCGGCTGCGAGCACCTCCTCGAGGGCCGCGACACCACGCGACCCGTGCCGCTCGAACAGGGCCGACTGCGGCTTGAGCGCCGCGACCTGCCCGCCCACGGCGTCCACGACCCGCAGGCCGAACTCACGGAGCCCCGTGGCGTCGTCGGGCAGGCCCCACGCCGCGAGCAGACCCGGGTGCGGGTCGATGCCCACGCACAGCGGCCCGTGCTCGTCCATCGCCGCGGCGAGCCGCTCCCCGAAGGGGCGGCGCGCCGCGCCCGACCCAGCGCTCACGCGCCCGCCCCGGCCTTGCGCGCGGCCGAGGCGGCCGTGTGCTCCTGCAGGCTCCACACGTCGAACGGGCCCGCGAGGACCGCCTCGATGCCCTGGACCGCGGCCGCGAGCTGCTGGGTCGTCGTGACGATCGGCTTGTCCGCGGCGGTCGTGGCCGCACGGATCTCGTAGCCGTCGGCACGCGCGCCCTGGCCCGACGGCGTGTTGATCACCATGTCGACCTTGCCCTCGGTGATGAGGTCGACGATCGTCGGCTCACCGTCCGCACCGCGGCCCGAGGAGAACTTGCGCACGATCGTGGCCGGGATGCCGTTGCGGCGCAGGACACCGGCAGTGCCCTGGGTCGCGAGGATCTCGAAGCCGAGCTCCGTGAGGCGCTTGATCGGGAAGACGATCGAGCGCTTGTCGCGGTCCGCGACCGACACGAACACCGAGCCCGAGGTCGGCAGTCCGCCGAACGCCGCAGCCTGCGACTTGGCGAACGCGCGCGGGAAGTCCCGGTCGAAGCCCATGACCTCGCCCGTCGAGCGCATCTCCGGGCCGAGCACCGTGTCGACCACGACGCCGTCCGTCGTGCGGAAGCGCTTGAACGGCAGCACCGCCTCCTTGACCGCGATGGGCGAGTCGAGGTCC
Source organism: Oerskovia sp. 140933 (assembly GCF_059651515.1). Lineage (NCBI taxonomy): Bacteria > Bacillati > Actinomycetota > Actinomycetes > Micrococcales > Cellulomonadaceae > Oerskovia > Oerskovia sp. 140933. The sequence goes on along the minus strand of NZ_JAMXIO010000004.1, from coordinate 10,364 downwards.
AGCAGACCCCCGTCGCCCTCGGCGGGCAGGACGCCGCTCGCACGCAGGTCCGCGATGGACTCGCCCACCATGACGCGAGCCGCGGCCTTGGCCAGGGACACGCCCGTCGCCTTCGAGACGAACGGCACGGTGCGCGACGCGCGCGGGTTCGCCTCGAGGACGTACAGCACGTCCGAGACCAGCGCGTACTGCACGTTGAGCAGGCCGCGCACGCCCACGCCCTTCGCGATGGCCTCGGTCGAGCGGCGGATGCGCTCGATCTCGGCCTCGCTCAGCGAGACGGGGGGCAGCACGCACGCCGAGTCGCCCGAGTGGATCCCGGCCTCCTCGATGTGCTCCATGACGCCACCCAGGTACAGCTCGGTGCCGTCGTAGAGCGCGTCGACGTCGATCTCCATGGCGTCGTCGAGGAAGCGGTCGATGAGCAAAGGCGCGGGCAGCGAGCCCGTCGTGGTGCGGTCGTCCGTCGCGGCGGCGTGCAGCGCACGCTCCACGTACCCCGTGAGCTGCTCGGCCGAGTACACGATCTCCATGCCGCGCCCACCGAGCACGTACGACGGGCGCACCAGGACCGGGTAGCCGATGCCCTCGGCGACCTCGCGGGCCTGGGCCAGCGACGTGGCCGTGCCGAACGCCGGGGCGGGCAGACCCGCGTCGGCCAGCACGCGGCCGAAGACCCCACGGTCCTCCGCGGCGTCGATCGCCTCGGGCGACGTGCCCAGGATGGGCAGCCCCGCGTCCGCGAGCCGCTGCGCGAGGCTCAGCGGCGTCTGGCCGCCGAGCTGCACGATCACGCCCGCGACCGGGCCCGCGGCGAGCTCGGCCTGGTAGACCTCGAGCACGTCCTCGAACGTGAGCGGCTCGAAGTACAGGCGGTCCGAGGTGTCGTAGTCGGTCGAGACCGTCTCCGGGTTGCAGTTGACCATCACGGTCTCGTACTCGCCCTTGAGGGCGAGCGTCGCGTGCACGCACGAGTAGTCGAACTCGATGCCCTGGCCGATGCGGTTGGGGCCCGAGCCCAGGATGAGGACGGCCGGGCGCTCGCGCGGCGAGACCTCGGTCTCGAGGTCGTACGTCGAGTAGTGGTACGGGGTCTTGGCCTCGAACTCGGCCGCGCACGTGTCGACCGTCTTGTAGACCGGGCGCACGTCCAGGGCGTAGCGGACCTCGCGGACCGTCGACTCCCCCGCCGCCCCCATGCCGCGCAGCTTCGCGATCTGCGCGTCCGACAGGCCGTGGCGCTTGGCCTGGACCAGCACGTCGCGCGTCAGCGCGTCGGCGTCGGCGACCGCGGCCGCGACCTCGTTGACGAGCTGGATCTGGTCGAGGTACCACGGGTCGATCTTGGTCGCCTCGAAGACCTGCTCGATGCTCGCCCCCGCGCGCAGCGCCTGCTGGGTCGCGACCAGGCGGCCCTCGGTCGGGCGCGAGATCTCCGCCAGGAGCGCGTCGAGCTCCTCACCGGAGGCGGGCTCGCCGTCCCAGTGGAAGACCGCCCCGCCCTTGTCGATCGAGCGCAGCGCCTTGCCCAGGGCCTCGGTGAAGTTGCGGCCCATGGCCATGGCCTCGCCGACCGACTTCATGGTCGTCGTGAGGGTGTCGTCCGCCGCGGGGAACTTCTCGAACGCGAAGCGCGGGACCTTGACCACGACGTAGTCGAGCGTCGGCTCGAACGACGCGGGCGTCGAGCCCGTGATGTCGTTGGGGATCTCGTCGAGCGTGTAGCCGATCGCGAGCTTCGCGGCGATCTTCGCGATCGGGAAGCCCGTGGCCTTGGACGCCAGCGCCGACGAGCGCGACACGCGCGGGTTCATCTCGATGACGATGACGCGCCCGGTCTCCGGGTGCACCGCGTACTGGATGTTGCAGCCGCCCGTGTCGACGCCGACCTCGCGGATGACCGCGATGCCGATGTCGCGCAGCTTCTGGAACTCGCGGTCCGTGAGCGTGAGCGCGGGAGCGACCGTGATCGAGTCACCCGTGTGCACCCCGACCGGGTCGACGTTCTCGATCGAGCAGATCACGACGACGTTGTCCGCCGTGTCCCGCATGAGCTCGAGCTCGTACTCCTTCCAGCCCAGGATCGACTCCTCGAGCAGGACCTCGGTCGTGGGCGAGTAGTGCAGCCCCTGGCCGACGATGCGGCGCAGGTCCTGCTCGTCGTACGCGATGCCGCTGCCGAGACCGCCCATCGTGAACGACGGGCGCACGACCATGGGGTAGCCCAGGGACTCGGCCGCCGCGACGGCCTCCTCGACCGTGTGGATGATCTCGGAGCGTGCCGACTCGCCGCCGCACTTCTCGACGACGTCCTTGAACTGCTGGCGGTCCTCGCCCTTCTCGATCGCGGCGATGTTCGCCCCGATGAGCTCGACGCCGTACTTCTCGAGCACGCCGGCCTCGTCGAGCGCGATCGCGGCGTTCAGCGCCGTCTGCCCGCCCAGGGTCGCGAGCACCGCGTCCGGGCGCTCCTTCGCGATGATGGTCGTCAGGACCTCGGTCGTCAGCGGCTCGACGTACGTCGCGTCCGCGAACTCCGGGTCCGTCATGATCGTGGCCGGGTTCGAGTTCACCAGGACGACCCGCAGGCCCTCCTCCTTGAGCGCCCGGATGGCCTGGGTGCCCGAGTAGTCGAACTCGCAGGCCTGGCCGATGACGATCGGGCCGGACCCGATGACCAGGACGCTGTTGATGTCAGTTCTGCGAGGCACTGGTCAGTTCTCCTTTGCGGACGTCGACGGCGTGGCGGCCGAGAGGCCGGCGGCAGAGGCCGCGCCGGACGTCATGAGGTCGAGGAAGCGGTCGAAGAGGTAGGCGGCGTCGTGCGGGCCGGCAGCTGCCTCCGGGTGGTACTGGACCGAGAACGCGGGGATGTCGAGGCACTCGAGCCCCTCCACCACATCGTCGTTGAGCCCGACGTGCGAGACGACGACACGGCCGTAGCGGCCGCCGTCGTGCGGGGCGGTCGCCTGCTCCCCGATGGGGGCGTCGACCGCGAAGCCGTGGTTCTGGGACGTGATCTCGACCTTGCGCGTCGCGAGGTCCATCACGGGCTGGTTGATGCCGCGGTGACCGTACGCGAGCTTGTACGTGCCGAAGCCCAGCGCGCGGCCCAGGATCTGGTTGCCGAAGCAGATGCCGAAGTACGGCAGGCGGCGGTCCAGGACCTCGCGCAGCAGCTCGACCTCGTGCGTCGCGGCGCTCGGATCACCCGGGCCGTTCGAGAAGAACACGCCGTCCGGGTCGAGGGCCAGGATGTCCTCGATGGTCGACCACGAGGGCACCACGTGCACGCGGATCCCGCGCTCCGACAGGCGCTGGGGGGTCATCGACTTGATGCCGAGGTCCACCGCCACGACCGTCTTGAGGGGCTCACGACCCGCGAAGTCCCCCGAGGGCTCCACGACGTAGGCCGTGGGCGTGCTGACCTCGCGGGCCAGGTCCGCCCCCGCCATCGCGGGCGCCGACCGCACGAGCTCCACGAGCTCCTCGGTCGGGCGCGGGTAGCCGTCGCGCACCAGCGCGTCACCCGAGAACACGCCCGCACGCATCACGCCACGGTCGCGCAGGTGGCGCGTCAGGGCACGCGTGTCGACGTCGCTGATCCCGACGACGCCCTGCTCGACGAGCTCGTCCGTCAGCGAGCCGACCGAGCGCCAGTTGGACGCGCGCCGCGCAGGGTCGCGCACCACGAAGCCGCTGACCCAGATCTTGCGGGACTCGGGGTCGTCGTCGTTGACCCCGGTGTTCCCGATGTGCGGCGCCGTCATGACGACGATCTGCCGGTGGTAGGACGGGTCCGTCAACGTCTCCTGGTAGCCGGTCATCCCGGTGTTGAAGACGATCTCGCCGAACGTCGTGCCCAGGGCCCCGTACGGGCGCCCCGTGAGGGTCGTCCCGTCCTCGAGGACCAGGACGGCGGTCCGGTCGGTGTCCAGGGCGTCCGTGCTGGGGGTCGAGATGCTCACTGCTGCGGCTCCTTCGAGTCGTCGTTCGGTGCGCCGTCGGCGGCGGGAAGAAGCTCGCGCGCGGCGTTCAGGAGGGTGGCACGGTCCGGGGCGATCGGGGTCCGCAGCCCGGTGTCCAAGCGGGTCTCGGGGGCGTCGCCGGCCGCGGGGACCGTCCAGGTCAGGACGACCAGGCCGTCCTGACCGACGAACTTGCCCGCCATCCCCGGAGCCAGCGAGACGGCCTCCAGGGCGCTCGCGGGCACGAAGAGGTCAGGAGCGCCCTGCCGGGCGATCAGGACGCCCGAGCGGTGGACCGTCACGGCCGCGTTGGACCGGAAGCCGAGGCGGTGCGCTCCGACCCGCTCGAGCCAGTCCCCCGCGAGCGTGCTGGACACGTAGACCGCGGTGACGGGACCGGCGAGGACCTCACCGAGGTCCCCGTCCGGGACGGGCGGCGGGGCCGGGACGGTGTGGGCCGTGCGGGTCGTCAGTCGCTTGAGGCCCACGAAGACGACCGTGAGCAGCACGAGGCCGATGACGACCCAGATGCCGACCGCGACGGGCAGGGGGAGGTTCACGAGCGCACCCCCGCGACCTGCTCGACGGGTGCGCCGTCCAGGACCGTCGCGCGCCCGCGCAGGAACGTCGCGACGACCCGGCCCGGCAGCTCGCGGCCGTGGAAGGGCGTGTTGGTGCTCGCGGTGGACTGCGTGCGGCCGTCGACCACGCGGCGGGCCGCCGGGTCCACGAGCACCACGTTGGCGGGCTCGCCGACCTCGAGCGGGCGACCCTGCGCCGTCGGGCCCTCGTCGATGCGGCCGATGCGCGCGGGCGCGGCCGACAGGACGCGCGCCACGTCGGCCCACGTCATGCGGCCCGGGTCGACCATGGTCTGCTGCACGACGCTCAGGGCCGTCTCCAGGCCCGTCATGCCGAACGCGGCCGCGGCCCACTCGCAGTCCTTGTCCTCGCGCGTGTGCGGGGCGTGGTCGGTCGCGACGATGTCGATCGTGCCGTCGGCCAGGCCCTGGCGCACGGCCTCGACGTCGGCCGCGGTGCGCAGCGGCGGGTTGACCTTGAACGTCGGGTCGTAGTCCCGCGCGAGCTCGTCGGTCAGGACCAGGTGGTGCGGCGTGACCTCGGCCGTGACGTCGATCCCCCGGCCCTTGGCCCAGCGGATGATCTCGACCGACCCCGCGGTCGACAGGTGGCACACGTGCAGGCGCGAGCCCACGTGCTCGGCGAGCAGCACGTCGCGCGCGATGATCGCCTCCTCGGCGACCGCGGGCCAGCCCGCCAGGCCGAGCTCGGCCGAGACGACGCCCTCGTTCATCTGGGCGCCCTCCGTGAGGCGCGGCTCCTGCGCGTGCTGGGCCACGACGCCGTCGAACGCCTTGACGTACTCCAGGGCGCGGCGCATGAGGATGGGGTCCCAGACGCACTTGCCGTCGTCCGAGAAGACGCGCACCCGCGCGGCCGAGGCGGCCATGGCGCCGATCTCCGCGAGCTGGGTGCCCTCGAGACCCACGCTGACCGCGCCCACGGGGTGGACGTCGACCCAGCCCGCGTCGCGCCCGATGCGCCACACCTGCTCGACGACGCCCGCGGTGTCCGCGACCGGGGTCGTGTTGGCCATGGCGTGCACGGCCGTGAATCCGCCCACGGCCGCTGCGCGCGTCCCCGAGACGATGGTCTCGGCGTCCTCGCGGCCCGGCTCGCGCAGGTGCGTGTGCAGGTCGACGAGGCCCGGCAGGGCGACCAGGCCCGTCGCGTCGACGACCGTCTCGTCCTCGGCCACGGGGCTGTTCGCCGCGCGGACCTCGGTGATGACGCCGCCCGCGAGGACCAGGTCGACCGGGTCGGCGCCCAGCGGTGCCGCGCCCCGCAGGACGTAGGTGGGGGTGGTGGTCTGCTCGCTCATTCGAGTCCAGCCCTTTCCGTGGATGCTTCGCCCGCGAGGAGCAGGTAGAGGACGGCCATGCGGACCGCGACACCGTTGGCGACCTGCTCGACGATGACCGCGCGCGGTGAGTCGGCGGCCTCGGCGGAGATCTCCAGGCCGCGGTTCATGGGGCCGGGGTGCATGACGATGGTGTGGTCCGGCAGGAGCGCCAGACGACGCCCGTCGAGCCCGTAGTTGCGCGTGTACTCGAGCGGGTTCGGGAAGAACGCTCCCCCGCCCGCACCCGAGCCGCTCATGCGCTCGCGCTGGACGCGGAGCATCATCACGGCGTCGGGGGCGGTCTCCGCGAGGACCTCGTCCAGGTGGTACGACACGTCGCACGGCCAGGTCTCGACGCCCACCGGCACGAGCGTGGGCGGCGCCACGAGGGTCACGTGCGCGCCGAGGGTGTGCAGCAGGTGCACGTTGGACCGGGCCACGCGCGAGTGCAGCACGTCGCCCACGACCGCGACCTTGAGGCCCGCGAGGTCCTGGCCCGTCGGGTCGCCCGCGACCCGGGTGCCCCCGGCCCCGGCCGCGCCGCGCGCCACGAGGTGGCGACGCATCGTGAACGCGTCGAGCAGGGCCTGCGTCGGGTGCTGGTGCATGCCGTCGCCCGCGTTGACGACGGCGGAGTCGACCCAGCCGGCGTGCGCGAGCGTGTGCGGCGCGCCCGAGGCCTGGTGACGGATCACGACCGCGTCGGCACCCATGGCCTGGAGCGTGAGCGCGGTGTCCTTGAGCGACTCGCCCTTGGAGACGCTCGACCCCTTGGCGGAGAAGTTGATGACGTCGGCCGACAGCCGCTTGGCCGCGGTCTCGAACGAGATGCGGGTGCGCGTCGAGTCCTCGAAGAACAGGTTGACGACCGTGCGACCGCGCAGCGTCGGGAGCTTCTTGATCTCGCGCGACTGCGTGGCGGCCATCTGGGCGGCCGTGTCGAGGATGCGGATCGCGTCGGCGCGCGAGAGGTCCGCGGTGGACAGCAGGTGCTTCATCGGGTGGCCTCGCTCGGGGTGGTGGGCCGCTGGCTGATGAGCACCGCGTCGGTCACGGGCTCGCCCGACGACGCGGCGCCGTCGGTCTCCACGAGCCGCACGCTCACGCGCTCCGAGAGGGACGTGGGCAGGTTCTTGCCCACGTAGTCGGGGCGGATCGGCAGCTCGCGGTGGCCGCGGTCGACCAGGGCCGCGAGCTGGACCGCGCGCGGGCGGCCGATGTCGCTGATCGCGTCGAGCGCGGCGCGGATCGTGCGCCCGGAGAACAGCACGTCGTCGACGAGCACGACGACCTTGCCGTCGATCCCGGACGCGGGCAGGTGCGTGGCACCGATGGTCCGCACGGGGTGCTTGTGGAGGTCGTCGCGGTACATCGTGACGTCGAGCTCCCCGACGACGTCGGCGGCCACGAGGCCGGGCTCGATCGACGCGAGACGCTCCGCGAGACGGGCCGCGAGGGGCACGCCGCGGGTCGGGATGCCCAGGAGGACCACGTCGTGCGCGCCCTTGTTGCGCTCGACGACCTCGTGGGCGATGCGGGTCAGTGCCCGCGCGATCTCGGCTTCACCGAGAACGGTGGTCACGCCGTCCGAGGGGTCCTCGGGGGTGACGGGTGGTTCGGAAGACGGCACAGCAGGCCCAGAACTCATTCTGGTGACCTCCTTCCCCGCCTCACTGGACGGGCCTTAAAGGAAATCGGACGTTCTCACCCTACCGCCCGCCCGGACCGGGGTCCGGGGCTTCTCACGGGCTGGGCAGGCGTCGTTGGTCACAGTGCGCCGGCACGTCCCGCACGCGGCGTGAAGCACGTGTGCCGGCCCCGCCCCGAGGGCGGGGCCGGCACACGACGCACGCATCGCTCCACGAGCGGGGCCGAGGGCCCGTGGGGCGGGCACGACCTGGCTCAGGCCAGGATCGTCGGCTTCATCTCCTCGATGCGGGCCAGCAGCCCGTTGACGAAGCTCGGCGAGTCGTCCGTGGACAGCTCCCGGGCCAGGTCGACGGCCTCGTCGATCGCGACGGCGTCGGGGACGTCGTCGTTGTAGAGGATCTCCCAGCTGCCGATGCGCAGGAGCGCGCGGTCGACCGCGGGCATGCGCTCGAGGGTCCACCCGTGCGAGTAGGTCTCGAGCAGCTCGTCGATCCGCTCGCGGTGCGTCAGGACACCCTCGACGAGGTCCACGGAGTACTGCGGCAGGGGCGTCTGCGTGCCCGAGTCGACGATGCGGTCGGCGAGGAGGGTCTGCGGGTCCAGCTGGCGCTGCTCGGCCTCGAAGAGGACGTCGAGCGCGCGCTTGCGTGCCTTGGTTCGTGCACCCACGTCAGTCGTTCACGCGCCCCAGGTAGGAGCCGTCGCGGGTGTCGACCTTGACCTTGGTGCCCTGCTCGAGGAAGAGCGGGACCTGGATCTGGGCGCCGGTCTCGAGGGTGGCGGGCTTGGTGCCGCCCGTGGAGCGGTCGCCCTGCAGGCCCGGCTCGGTGTAGGTGATCTCGAGGACGACCGACGGGGGCAGCTCGACGTAGAGCGGGACACCCTCGTTGGTCGCGACGAGCGCGCTCTGGCTCTCGAGCATGTAGTCCGCGGCGTCGCCGACGGTCGCGGCCGGGACCGTGATCTGGTCGTACGTGGACGTGTCCATGAAGACGAAGTCCTCGCCGTCCTTGTACAGGTACTGCATGTCGCGCTTGTCGACGTTCGCGGTCTCGATCTTGAGGCCGGCGTTGAAGGTCTTGTCGACGGTCTTGCCGGACAGGACGTTCTTCATCTTGGTGCGAACGAAGGCGCCACCCTTGCCGGGCTTGACGTGCTGGAACTCGATGATGGTCCACAGCTGGCCGTCGAGCTTGAGCACGGTGCCGTTCTTGATGTCGTTGGTCGTCGCCACGTTCGGTCTTCCTGTCGCGTTGTCATGGTGCTGCCGACGGGGTGTCTCGCCGTGGGAGCCACGGGTGAGCCACTGATGCGCACACGTTCGGGTGCGCGCCCTGGCGGTAGCCGGCCTTCCCTGGCGGGCTCCCCGCGGCTCGCTGCGCACGCTCGGGCGCGACGAGGTCCTCGGGGGCCGCGAAAGGCCCGGCCCAGTCTACCGGAGGAGTCCCAGGATCGCTGCGCCCAGCAGTCCGGTCGCTCCGGCCCAGATCATCGAGGCGAGCGTGCCGATCATGAAGCGCTCGGCGCCGACCGGGTGCTCCCGCAGCTCGGGGTAGCGCCCGAGGCCCTTGATCGCCACCACGAACGCGATCCCGGCGGGGTACCCCGCGAGCAGGCAGCCCGTGATCGCGAGGCGTTCGAGGATCCCGATCCAGGTCCCGCCGCGCAGCGTCTGGACCGCCTCGGTCGCGAGCGGGTCGCCCGGTCCCGACGGCGCCGCACCGGCAGCCGGGTCGGGTGCGGGCGGCGGCGGCACCGGGACCCGCGTCGCGGTCGCCGCTCCCGGCCCCGTCGCGGGGCTGGTCCGCCCGGGAGGCGGCGGGACGGGACCGGGGTCCCGGACGGGGGGCACCTCCCCCTCGGCAGCCGAGCGGCGCGCGGCTGCCCGCAGGACCCACGGTGTCACGAGCATGCCGCCCAGGACGCTCAGCACGAGCGTCGCGACCACCACCCCTGCGACCGCCGTCCCTGTTGCGAAGCTCACGCGTCTGCCTCCTGGAGAAGTCTCGTCACGACCGGCCGGACGGCCGCTTCCTCGGGCCACAGGCTCGCGCGCAGCCGCTGGCTCACCGCCTGCTCGCTGATCCCGAGGACCCGGGCCACATCCTTCTGGGTACCGCCGGTACGCGCCAGCGCGTCCACGACCTCCCACCCCGCGGGCGTGCGCCGCCCGCCGACCGCGAGCAGCAGCCGCAGGAGCGCCTCGACCTCCCCTGCCGCCGCCGGGTCCGGGCCGTCGACCGCGCACGGGACGGGCGCCCCCCGGGTCTTGGCCCGTTCGACGGCCTCCCGGGCGTGCACGAACGCCGGCCCTGACGCCTCCCGCGAGACCGCGGGGAGCCGACCGCCCGGGCCGGTCAGCACGGACCCGATCCCCAGGCCCGTGCTCCAGCCGCCCCACCGCCCGATGGCGAGGACGATCTCCACGACGAGCGCGGCGTCGTCGAGCACGGCCTGGACCTCGTCACCGACCGTGCGGTCGAAGCCGATGACGATCCCGTCCCGCGCCCCGAAGGGCGCGAGGTCGGCCAGCAGCTCCGGCACGAGGTCTCCCCGGCGGGTGCTGGCCCTCTGGTCCACGGTCAGGACGAACATCTGTCCAGGGTAGCCGCTTGATGACGCATCATCAAGGGCTCAGGCTTGATGAGAAAGAATCAAGCTCTGTGCCTTGAGTGCTGAGGATCTAGGTGTACCCGGCCAGGAGGTTGGTTACAGCCTGCTGATCGGGGGTTGGCCGTCGAGGGCTTGGTGGCGACGGTGGGTGTTGTAGTGCTCGATCCAGGGTGCCAGGGCGGCAGCTCGTTCGTCGTTGGAAGTGAAGA